>JAGQQS010000346.1 GCA_020426105.1 Planctomycetaceae bacterium | reverse complement strand
TCTAACCGATTGAGCTACGGCCCCGTATTGATCAAACTGAATTCGTGCGGTCTGATGACGGCCCGTACGAGGTTTGAATAAAAGTTAACCTCATCCAAAACCAAACAAGGACTTCGCGCTTCGTGAAGCAGAATACAGCCACAGCTTCAGGAAGTTCAAAGCCAGTATTTGGCACTTTAATGACTGGACGAATCCCGACACGCTGCAGCGGAATATCTCACAGTCACGGAGTCTCTGCAAGCCGGTGGACGACCGCTCACGAATTCTGCTGAGAACGGGCGTGAAAACCTGCCACCGGAGGTTTAATCAGTGCGTTTCGGACACTTCTGCCAGGAGCGGGCGATGGTCTGAGGCCAGCGGTTCGTCCAGCACTTTCACGGACTTGACACGGACGCGACTCGGCGGATGCAGGAAAATGTAATCCAGCTGCCGTTCCGGCTTATCTGCCGGAAACGTCAGCGTGTCTGATAACCCCTCAGTCGCTGACTGCCATTGTCCCGCCAGGATCCTGATCGGCTGACTTTCGGGAGTTGCATTCAAATCACCCGCGAGGATGACAAAGGTATCAACTGACTCCACTTCCGATGCAAAAATCTCATTCAATCGAACGGCTTGTGCTCGACGAAACTCTGCGTTGTTGTGATGCAGATGCGTCGTCACAAACAGCAGCCTGCAGTTGTCAATTTGGACTGAAACCGCACCAGCAACGCGGCGCTCGCGATCCGGCATTCCTGGCAACCAATGAACCGTGACTTCGGAGAGCGGGTATTTTGACAATACTGCCTGCCCGTATCGCCCACCTTCAAAGTCCAACTGATGAACAAAGCGACCGTAAAGTCCCGTTTGTTTTGCGAGCTCTGCAGTCTGGTCCACTTGTCCCGTCCGCATGGTGCGATCATCTACTTCCTGCAATGCCACCAGATCCGGATCGCAGCTCCTGATCACCGCGGCCTGTCTAGCAAGATCAAGCCGCCCGTCGGCACCCTCGCCGTGGTGGATGTTATAGCACAATATTCGCAGCGTACCGTCGTGCTCCTGAGCCGAAAGCGGTTCGACAAACCGAAACAGCGGAAACAATAATCCAAAAATCCGCAGAACCCGTACGACAGCAGTTCTTCCAGTCAGCATCAGATTTCGATCCGCCGAATTCGTTTTAAAAACACCACAGTTCTGTCGTTAATTGAAATTCCATACGACTATTTCAATTCCACGTTCAACTCAGTGGAGCCGGACTCTGGGACTTCCAGAACCAATCCAGACGTCTCCGGGTTGGAGTACTTCTTATCAATCTCGATCGGCGGAGGTGGCGGAGATGAAAATTCCATCATGCCTTCGTTGGGGTCAGTACTGGGAGGGCCAACCCAGACGATGGCAATCTTGTGCGACCCTGCGACAGCACCATCGTTGGGTTTATTGGTTCCCAGCGTAAACCTGCCGGCAGCGTCGGTGATTCCCATCGCCGGACGATTTTCGTTCGGGAAAAACGAAACCTGGTAGAATTCGAGCGGCGCTCCGTTAAGCGTCAGCGTACCACTGGCATTAACAGTTTTGACGATGTCAGCTGTTTGCTGAGGTGGCGTACAGCCGACGACAGTAATGATGATTCCGAATACAAAAAATCGGCGACTCATGTTCTGGCTTTCATCTGCGTTTTGGTTATCCATGTCACGACATGCCCCGCTTCGCAGTCACGTAATGACACTGAGTACGGGCAAGACAAAACGCCTCTCATGCCGGAGCATGAGAGGCGAATTGTTGTACCAAAATTTCTCGGGTGAAGTTCGTCATGACATCAAAGTCAGAACTCTCCGACAACTTCGCCGTTGTTGATGGAGCCCACCGCGCTCCAGACACCTGCATCCACGTTTTCACTGGCAAACCTGACGGAGCCGTCTGCCAGAACAATCTGTGCTCCGCCTGTATGGTAACTGCGTGCCGCGAGGTGGCCCTGCCACAAGGTCGATGTGACACAGTCTCGCTTTCTGGAGTTAGGCGGCAGCGTGTGGTTGTAATATGTCGCAACCAGCAGACCTCGATAGTACTGCAGGCCTCGATACATCCACGCGGTAGTCGCACGGTTCTCACAATCAGCTGGTGGTGTCAGTTGGTCATTGCCAGTCCATGTCGTGGTCACTCGGGTTGCTACCTGAAAATCTCTCGGGTCGCCTGCAGGAATGGCAAGCAAAGACGCGGTATGATTTGGACCTTTTTTGATTTCCCCGAATAACGCAGTGTTGCTGGTCCCATCAACAATGTCTCCGATGCGAGTACGGGAGTTTCGTGAAAATACACCGTGCCGAGATGTTCGCGGGGTTGTCGTACCAGAGACCACATATCCTGCGTGGTCTGAATGCGACCCCATGCACTGCATGTAGTTGGAACTTGCGGCATCGATCAGACTGGCAATAAAATTGCGAGTGCCACCCGGATCCGACGGGCAGTGGAATGATGGTATAAACTGGATACGCGCCTGAGTATTGTTGGCATTCCCATTCACCTGATAATTAAAGTTGAAGGTCGCGTAATTGTTGTTTCCGTCCAGATAGGGAAGGATGTAGGCCTGAACGGAAGCCTGTGGAACGTCGCCTGCGCCGTAGTTAACGGAGCAATCGCCCATCGGGAATGTCGTGTAGGTGGACTCGTAATTGTGCAGTGCCAGACCGATTTGCTTCAGATTGTTCTTGCACTGCGTACGCCGAGCTGCTTCGCGGGCTTGCTGTACTGCTGGCAGTAACAGGGAGACGAGGATCGCGATAATGGCAATAACTACCAGCAGTTCGATCAGCGTAAACGCTGATCGTCGACTGGAACCAGGAAAATTCCGAATCATAAAGCAACCTTTCATCTAAAGGACGGGGCTAATAATGCAAAGCAGACCTGAACGTCTGAATTTGACAGACGAATCCTATGTGTTGGATCATTGTCAAGGCAAGTGAAGCCCGACCCCGGGCAGGAAACTCCTGTGGTGGCGAGCCCTGGATGATGAAACGACGTACGATCGGGCAAAACCTGCGAGGGTTGGTCACGGACAGTATCAGAGAAGTTCTTCCATGGAATGGCTCGATGCTGAGCCGATTTAAAAAATTAACCGAATCTGAATCTCTCGCGTTCGCAGAATGTATCGACCGATTTCGCGTGTGCGGCCATGATGCCCAACGTGAACAGGAAGCGTCACACATCGAAGAAGCCCGGCATTTTGCGATGCCGGGCTTCTATCTATTCATTGAAATCCTTACTGCTGCGTACTACTTCCAGAACACAAGGGTCGACAGCAAATATGTTGAGCCGTCATATTCGTATTCGGCTTCACCGAAAACCGCAACACGCTGTTGTCCGCTTTTTGCTGCTGCCCCCGTGAAACTGCCGTCTGTTTCGGATAGCTCCTCCGCCTTCCATTCTGAATCACGGAAATCATTGGAGTCGGACCGAGCAACCCACATTCGGACGGCGTTTGGATTACCCGTCGGAGTCATACTCAATCCAACTGATGAATCGGTCACCTGCGGTTTCCAGCTAAATTCCGGCAGCGTCTTCCCCGCAGCCGCATGTTTGAAGAATACCGCGATCGTCTGCAGAGCATTGTCTTTCCCCCCATCCAGACCGTGTCCTCCGTTCGGAGCGCGGTGGATGTGCTTCTGCCCCACTAAATCGTCCCAGTACAGATTCATGGCGTCGACCGACCAGTAACGGTCATTCGCCCCCACGACAAGCAGTTTGGGCAGTGTCAACTGAGCTCGATACGTGTAGGGATCCATCATCTTCCAGAGCTCTTGCTCACGGCCTTGCTTCGGGATGCCATCTTCATGGACAAGTCCTTTGCTGGTGTAATCTGCGATCTGCTCGCTGTAGTAGCCCCATACCTTTTTCTGATGCGCCATCTGTACGGGAAAGTTGAGCGTGTCAATGACGATCGGTGCGGTTGCAATGATGCGTTTATCGACAACCGAAGTCAGCCAGCTGGTCCAGCCGCGCTTCGACGCTCCCGTAATGACAAAACCCTTGATGGGCTGTTGGAAATGTTGTTCAGAAAACTGTTCCACAGCGTCCATGGCTTTCACCGCGCTTTTAGCCATCGGAAACAACAACGGCCACGTGGCGTCGCCCGTTTCCAGATACTTCAGCCATGTCTCAGTGATCAGGTCGTCCTCCTTTTTATCACCCATCAGCGGTTGATTCGGAACCTGATGCAGAGTCGCTATCCTTGCTCCGCAGATATTCGCTAACGCGACTCCCATCGCCATGTCTTTGAGCTTCGGGGTCTTGCCAACGCTGTCAATGCCGCCACCGTTTACAAACAACAGTACATGGTCTTTGCGAACCAGCTTCGCCGGTTCGAACACCAGCAGATTGTGCTTCCAGACAATCCCCTGCCACTTCTGAGACGTCAGTTCGAGTCGATGGACCGTATTCGCCCCCAATTGAACGGTGTCCTCCAGCTTCCACGCAAAGTCCGGCTCAGGTCGCTCCATGTATTCAAAAATCTCTGTCGGTACATTCGTAACGACTGATTTGTCTTCGGCGGTTGCACTATGGTGGGCGACCAGCTGAAAACAACACAAAATCAGAAAAGACAAAACGTGCTTTTTCATGGCGATATTCAAGTCCTTAACGGTTCCCCTGACGGATGATTGAGCTCTTTGAAGAAACCAGCGACGATATTCCCTTACGTGCAACGCGTACCGTATTGAAAACCGATCGGTCGGTAGGAATTTTGCGGACGGAGTTTGGCATGTTGGCGCGCGATCGTCAATCCACGACGTGTCTGTATTCATTGCAGGTTGCATTCGCGGATACCGGTAATTCATCAAGGGGGCCAATTCCGGCAGGGCTAATTCCAGCAGGGCGAAGCGCCTGCTGAGCCGTGAACTTCCGCGGTGCAATGGCTCGGCAAGAGCCTTGCCCTCCCATGTTGACAATCATCCACGACTGCACCCTTAATCGGAATGGACGGCGGTGGGGGCACCGCTTCGCAGAGGATTAGCGGCAACCGCCTGTTCCGCTGTGAATCCAGCCGCCACCAAGCACTCGGTCACCATCATAAAATACGGCGGCCTGCCCGGGAGCCACACCAAAGATCGGTGCGTCCGGATACACCATTATCGAATCGGATTCGCCCGGTTCGATCACGCAGGATTCTGACTTCTGACGATACCGGACTTTCACCGCACAGGTCGTCGGCACTTGTGGCGGCGCTGAGAGCCAGTTGCAGTTCACTGTTTTGATGCAGGTTGTTGCCAGGTCTTCACGGAGACCCAGAACGACCTGTCGAGTTTCCGGAATGATTTTGATCACGAACCGCGGTTCACCAAATGCCAGTCCAAGTCCTTTTCGCTGGCCGACGGTAAAGTGTTCATAACCTTCATGCGTTCCCAGCACGCGACCCTGCAAATCAATAAAATCACCGGAGGTTCCATCATGCCCGCGATGGCGTTTCAGAAAACCGGCATAGTCCTGATCAGGGACAAAACAGATTTCGTACGAATCTTTCTTATTGGCAACGCGGAGTCCGGCATCTCCGGCCAGCCGTCTGATATCGGGTTTCTGGAATGTGCCGATCGGAAGCAGGACGTTAGGCAGCAACTCGCGACGGATCCCGAACAGCACATACGACTGATCTTTGTTGTCATCGAGGCCGCGATACAATCCCCATTCCTGCGTGGACTCATCCTGCGCGACGCGTGCGTAGTGCCCCGTGGCGATGTATTGCGCATCAACCTGCTGGGCAAAATCCCACAGCCGTCCGAACTTCAACCAGTTGTTGCACTGCACGCATGGATTCGGAGTACGCCCGGCAAGATATTCGTCGGCAAAATAATCTTTAATCTTCCGGAACGCATCCTGAAAATTCAGCGCATGAAATGGAATGCCCAGGCGGTCTGCAACACGGCGCGCATCCGCGGCATCTTCAGAACTGCAGCAGCCCTGACGATTTGATCCGGGAGTGACAACCGGCAGCAGACCCGTCGCCGGGGCAGCACAGGCGATTTCCGGCTCACCGGAACGCATAAACAGGCCAATGACCTCGTACCCCTGCTCATGCAGCAATACCGCAGCGGCAGAACTGTCAACTCCACCACTCATCGCGAGTACGACTCGTTCAGCCACTTTACTTTCCCGTCACACTAATATCCAAAGCCATTTTTTCGGACATGCACAAACCCTTCCGCCTGCGACAGATCCTGATGCACGACGGCATCGGTGATTGTCACCAGGAGAATCCGATGATCGCCGGCATCCATTTGCCCGCAGACGGTGCCTTCCATCGTTGCCAGAGCAGATGACAGCGCGACAAGTCCATTGTTCGCGGGAACTACGTCCAGGCCCTGAAAAGCGTCGGCATCGGGATCGAATCCTTTGCTGAACTGGCGAAACAACGTTTTGTCACCCTTCGCCACCTGGTTCAGGGTCACGGGCGATCCCTCTTTAAGCCAATCGATCAGATACCGGGACTTATTCACAGCAATCGTGACCTGTGGTGGATCGAATGACGCCTGCTGAACCCAGCTGGTAAGCAGGCCTGTCCGCCGTTCTTTACCGTCACCCGCCACGAGAATATACACACCACTCGGAATGCGTCCCAGGACGGGAGCAATTCGTGATCGAAGATCTGAATCAGACATAAACTTCACACATCTTTCTGGGACCACTCACCATCGATTTTTCGCCAGACGCCGCCCGGGTTTTTATCCTGCAGCAGATGTGGCAGGCGTTGTGGTCGAACGGCATCGTAGCTCATCAGCATCCCGAACCGCACGATAGAAGCCGGAATTCCGACGGCCGTAAATCCCGGATGTCCCGTCGCAGGAAACGGGCCACCATGATTCATTGCCGGGCTCACCGCGACGCCTGTCGGCATCTTGTCATTCAGCAATCGGCCGACTTTGACACGGAGTGGTTTTTCGATCGTGGCATAGTCGGCATCATCGCTTCCGGTTGTGGCTGTATAAATTGCGCCGGTCAGGTTGCCTTCCAGAGATTCTGCGATCTCTGCCATTTGCGCTACCGACTCTGCCAACACAAACAGTGAACCATTTCCAAATGCTTCCGTCTGAAACACGCCGGGATTTGTCAGAAACTGCTTTGCCGAAACCGTCAGCAGGGTGTTCTGGAAACAGATACCTTTGCCTCCACCGGCCTGCCCGCCGGTGACAAGACTGGCGCCCGCATCGATCAACGTGCGGATCCCCGTTGAAAAGCTTGAGCGGACGCCTTCAGCCAGCATCGTCCCGATTGGCGCCTTGGCGAATCGTTCGGCGACGGCCGCGACGAATGCCGCTCCTGTTTCGCCGGTTGGAACAATCACGAGCCCCGGATTCGTGCAGAATTGCCCGGTACCCATCAGGCAGCTTCCCGAAAATTCGTCGGCCAGTGCCGCTGCACGTTCCTGAAGGGCACCGTTCAGAATGAACACCGGATTGATGCTCGACAGTTCGAGGTACATTGGTTTTCCTGCGGCGTCCGCAGCGGCTTTGAGCTTCAACCCGGTATGTCGGGCTCCGGTGTATCCGGACGCTCCGATCCGAGGGTCCGACACCAACTTTGCGCCGTCTGCATGGCTGGTGCGATAGATCAGCTGGACGAGGGCTTCCGGCATCCCGGTTTCCCGGATGGCGGTCAGCGCGGCATCTCCGAAGATTCGCGTGGTCTCGGGATGACAGGGGTGTCCTTTCGCGATCACCGGATTACCAGCAGCGATGGCGGCCGCAAAATCCCCGCCGACAATGCCATTAAAGGCGAAGGGGAAATTGTTAGGCCCAAACACCACGACCGGCCCGATCGGTCCAAGCATGGCTCGAATCCCGGCCGCCGTATCAATCACCGGGTTTCGCCAAGCATCTGTGCGCGCCGCTTTTGCAGCCTGTCGGAGTTGATTCGTGGTCCGTGGAAGTTCGGCGTCCTTGAGTCTCGGCGATACCGGCAGGCCGGTTTCCGCATGCGCCGCTTCGATCAGAAGTTCAGCCCGGGCTTCAATTTCTTTCGCGTAACATTCCAGAAAATCGGCAAATCGACTTCCCGGCCATCCGCGCATCTGACGCGAGACTTTAGCGGCCGCATGGATCGCCGTATCTATCTCTTCCCATGGGCTCACGGGAAATTTCCCGGCCAGCAGTTCTTCAGTCGCGGGGTTGACCGCCTGGAAAAAAGTCGTCCCCTGGCTGGTAGTCCAGTGACCGTTCAGCAGAATGGGCTCAGTTGAATTCGACACAGTAAATGTCCCTTGAATCAAAGTCACGCTCCGTCAGAGTTTGTCTCTGCCGAGCGATTATTAAAAAACTCAGAATGGGGGCAGGAACCCACAGTGCGGAGCACTTGAATACTGGTTCCTGACTCCTTGTCTCACGCCACAACAGAACCGGCTCGAATCTGTTACTTCCGAGCGGCGGCCCATTCGTCGAGCATCGCCTGTATCCGGGCAGGATTGAAATCGGCTGGTACATCATAATCCTGATTGGCCAGGAGATCTTCGATTTTGAGGTCTTTGGAAGGAACTCCTTCTGCAGGGACGTTGGCGTGTGCCGTCCATGCGATGGCATTCAGTACGAGCGTTCTGAAGTCACGATTGCCCCAGTTCCAGTGATCATGGCCGCCCGTGAATCCGAAACCACGTCCTGCGTCCTTTCGCGAACGCGCCCATGCCATGGTCTGTGGTTCTTTGCGTTCCAGAACAGCAGCGCGCACGGCCGCGTTGTTACTGTGAGGTCCATCAGGACGGGCCAGACTGCCGTCTTCCTTCACGAGTGTGGAGCGTGGCGGGAGATCAGTCAGCACCGGGATCACCCCTGCGTCATCACCTGCAAAACGCATGTGATAGTACCATTCATCGTTGATTCTGAAAGGTTTGACGCCATTTGCAATGGGATGATCGGGAAACTTCATAAAGTTGCCGGTCCAGTGAGGGTTCACGGACCATTCAGCTTCGAAGTATCCACCTGTCCATTCCAGAAACGCATCACCGGAGGCCCCTTTCGGCACTTCAACTCCATAATGCAGACACACCATTCCGATACCGCGTTTTTCGAGCGCCTGCAATCGCTCCAGTTTGCTGTTGAACGGATGACCGCCTCCGCCGTCGGCATAGATGACAATTGAATCAGCACTGTCGAGAACCGAGTCGTCTTCCGGCCAGCCATTGGTGTAGACGCTGGCTTCAATATTAAGCTTCGAGGCATTGAGTGCATCGGCCAGCAGCATGCAGCCCGCGCGATGTTCGTGCGCCCCGAAACCATGGCTGGGCTTGCCTGCAATCAGTGCCACTTTTTTGGGCGCCGGCAGTCGTTTTAATCGAATGTTGCGAAACTGTACCGTCATCGCCGGGCCGACGTGAGCCTGCAGAGCCAGCAGTCCTGCCGCGCGACGCTCCTGCACATCATTGTCCGTCACATCGATTGTCTGTACATCATTGATAAAGTGCTGGAAATGGTAGCCGTCGGCCACAATGCGGTACTTGTTCCAGTCTTCTTTTTTGATCTTCTTCTGAATCTCGACGGTGTCACCGATTTTCCCTGTTTCGTTCACGGCAAACTTGCCATCAGTCCGCGTCAGCTCGGTCGCCTGCCCGCGCTGGGCCAGAATGCCCCGGTATGCCTCACCATAAAGAATTCCGGAATATGTATCACCGGCCTCGAAATCCGCCTGATATCCACCGATACGCCATTGGCCGTCGGGCAGCTCAAAGCTGCGGTACTGAATGCCGGAGTTGCCGTTGACAATTTTGTATTCCAGTTCCAGTTCAAAATTGTCCACTTCACCACCACGCCAGATGATGAACGTATTCTTTTTGAGCTTCTTTGCTTCGTCGTCGAAGGTCTTTCCGGTAATGGCCCCATCCTGCACGCTCCACGTGTTCGGATCGCCATCCCAGTGATTCAGCGTCTTGCCGTCGAAGATCGTTTCCCAGTCATTCGCCTTCACTGAGACAGTGGCCACACACAAAGCCGCCAAAAACAAGCATAGTCGCTGAAATCGCATGGTTTCTCCCTCGAGAGGTGACGAGTCGAACACTTCGCTCCAAGTAACCTGGATGATAGCAGCAATGCTCTGCTCGGAACACCGAAGGGCACTGATGATTGCGGTTCGATCGCGAAACATGAGGGCCCTTGCGTGCCCCGTTACTCTACGGATTTCTCAGGTCCTGGGATTGAGCGCTCCGCCGACGAAATTTCAACCGCTCAGTTTTGCCTGAGGTGCGCGCCATTCGAGCAGCAACCATCAGGGATTGACATCCGCTGCTTAACTTAAGGCGACTTCGTATTTGAACAGGTTCGCTACTCGTCTTCGACCATATCTTCTGCCGCCAGTTCCAGTTGTTCCAGGACAGCGACGACTTGTTCGTGACCACTTCGAGACTGTCGCACGATGAGGCGACGACCAGCGATTTTCATACTGCCCCCTTCGCCATCAATGTCATACCAGTGACATTGTCGCCCGGACATTTTCAGAATTGTCTGCATTAAGTGATTCTCCCACGTGAGGATCGACTGGTCATCGGATGTTTCTGCGATGGTCGTTGCGGAGGAAGAATCTGAGGACGACGTATATTCCTCCGATTCAGCAGAGGTACTGCTGCTGCCGGATCCCTGAGGTTCGGGAGTCAGACTGAAAGATCCACCGCCGCCACCAAATCCACCGCCCACATCTTGCTGTCCGCCACCGAACATCATTCTGTTTTCCCGTGGCCAGGTGATCTCGTGCAGCTTGGAGATATCATAGCTGCGAAGAATCATGTTTTCATCAGCCTCAGCTGCCGCCCTAGTGGAGATCAACAGAAGTTCATTCTTCGCGATCCATGTGAGTTCCGGATCAGTCTGGGACAGAATATGATCGAGGGCACTAGCGACGGTCATCAGCCCATCATCTATCACGATGTCTTTAATCATCACATCTGCAAGTACCACAAAGTCGAGTCGGATCGTAATTGGATTGCCCTGCGACTTGCTCAAATTCGAGCTGAGAGTTTCCAGTATCTCGGTGAGTGGGGTTTCACCGGGGAAGTGCAAATCGCCGGTACCTTTTGTTCGCATCAGTTCATTCAACCGACGTTCTGCATCCCTTTCAGAGCGCCGGGAAAACTCTGCCGCCGCTCCGGACAAAGGTCGGTCCTGTTTCGTGGCCAACGTTTCTTTCGAAACCGCTGTTGCCGGTATTGAGGAGGTTGCAGTGACCGTCGCGGTGACTTCAGCGGCGTCTACCGGATCGTTCGGATCTGTCACTTCCGTCAGACGCGTGTGTTCGACAGCTGATTCACCTTTGTTCGCGGCATCTCCACCGGCAACAGCATCCTGCATCGCTGCCGAATGTGTCATGCCCCAGAGTCCGGTGGCCAGCACCAGACCCGCCGCTATTGTCAGCCCGATTTTGCTCATGAGTGGTATTCCTGTCGAAGTGAGTAGTTTCATGTGGGCGACTTCCGCCGCGTTTGTCGCTGTGAGTTCCGGCGAGACCAGCCCCGGTGCGCCGAGGCAGATCGTTTTCTGAATCAATGCCGGTGATGCGGCGGATGCACTGGATTGCACATACGCAGTTGCCAATGCCAGGACCCCGACTTCCACGCCGCGTCGAGCCAGGCGAACGCGTAACATGCGTCGCGCGTCCCGAATCCGGCCGTCGATTGCTCCTTTGCTTTCATTCAATTGATCCGCAATTTCCTGATTCGTTTGCTGAGCGAAATAGCTCATGACCAGAACATCACGAAACTTCTGCGGTAGTTGATTGAGTTCTTCGTCAAGTGTGGCCAGCTCGCTGGCCTGCGCAATCGCATCCAGCGGATCAGGTTCTGTTGCCGGAAGCTGCTCCGGCAAGGGTTGTGTCATCGTTCGTTTCCTCAGCCGCACCAGTCGGACCGATGCCCTCCAAGCCACACTGTAAAGCCAGCCGGAAAGTGATAAACATTCGTAAATGCTGGCGGGTCGCTGCGACAGCGCAAAGAACGTTGCCTGAAACGCATCGTCCACATCTGGTGTCTGCCCGACCACTCGCCGACAGACCGACATCACGAGCGTTGCATGCCGTTCAACGATGGCGGCAAACGACGCCTCATCCCCATCGTGAATGAACCGCCGCAGCAGGTCACGGTCTGATGGCAATGGAGAGTGATTTGCGATGCTGTCCGGGGAATGTGTCATGGCTGACATTAAAGTGTCACTCCCGATCGGTTTGCTGCGCGAAAATCAGAGAATCCGCAAAAGTGGACTGAAATGGCAACCGTTTGTCGTCCCGCCTTCAGGCGGACCCAGGCGAGCGGCAGAAAAGCACGCATCAATTTTCAGCGACTCGACCACGTCCCTTTTCCCCGAAATCGGGAGATCGTGCAGCTTTTAGATTGATAGTTCAGAAGGCGTTCTGTGATGATTTGGCGGTAGGGTGAGACAAGCGGCAGCTAAGCCGCGCCGGTCCACCATGGGCAGGGCGTCGATTG
>JAGQQS010000345.1 GCA_020426105.1 Planctomycetaceae bacterium | reverse complement strand
CCCGTTGTGAAGGACGATCGAGGGATGAAAAGTCTGTCGTAACCATCAAAAACCTGGCCAACAGGCAAAATGTTTTCGAATCGCCAGAGCTGATAGAGTGAACTCATCCAGAGTGTCTGGTCATTACCTGCCAATCCCATGCATCGATTGAATGTGCGTTCGAAAACGGACAGTTGGTCATTGGAGTTCGTTCCGACAAAGAATAATTTCCCCGCCTGGTACGTCGTAAACGACAGACTGATATTGTGTGCGGCCAACCAATCGGAGAACCCTTCTGATACCGTGAATTCAAGCCATGGTTCATGGTGAGAATTGAGCCCGCTATTCATGACACCTCCCGACCGACCGTCTGCGGTATGCGAAATCTGCCGACGGCCTCGGCTATGTACGACGCGGCATTGTACATTTTACCTGGTCCACTATGACGATAGAGTCGCCTGCAGGAAATGCGTTCTGACAGAACAGCCACAATTGGCTGACGTTTCAAAAACCGCGGTTTCCGGCAAATTCCTGTTGATCGACAACAGAAGGTTGAGTGCGCGATGCGTCCCATTGTTGCGTAGTCGGTATATTCGCGCCTATACTCAGGCAACCTTCTTCCCCCCAAATTGCCAGGCATCGCCGTCACTAAGTAGTACTCAGGATGGGTGTGTGCTTCGCGAAATGATTCCAGCATCGTTCACAATGCAAAGGTCTCACCAATGCCAAAGATCTCGTGGCGTTCAGTTCTGGGTATTATTTCTTTCGCTGGAACATCAACGCGATTGGGATCGGGACGCAAAACACGACAGCGCCTGCATCAGGTGACGGAGGCTCAGTCGCTCGAAACTCGGCGCGTGCTTTCCGTGACGATTCTGGATGCATCACTGACTGAGCCCGACTCTGGGCAGGCCGCGATGATTTTTACTCTCCAGCGGACCGGCAATCTGAGCCAGTCACTTGAAGTAACGTATACGACACAGGATGGGACAGCGACCAGTGGTGTGGACTACGTCGCACAGACCGGCTCGGTATTTTTCGGGACCGGTAACAGCACGGCGACAATCAGCGTACCGATCCTGAGCGACTCCTTCGTCGAAGGTACTGAAACTTTTACGGTACAATTGGGGGCCATCCTGGAGACACCGGCGGATTTTAGTCCAGCGGTATCGCCGGTCGTTAACAGTGGTCCGGCGAGTGTGGCGGTTGCAGACTTCAACAGCGATGGAAAACCCGATATCGTGGCCGGACATGCTGGGACCAGCCTGATTTCAATTCTGCTCAATCAGACGGCAGCCAATGCTGAGAGTGCCAGTTTTGCAGCAAAGCAGGACGTGGAGGTTTTGTCCCGACCCGGTGCGGTTTCCGTTGGGGATTTTAACGGTGATGGTAAGCCGGATATCGCAACCGCCAATCTTTATTCCAACGACACTTCTGTTCTGCTGAATGTGACGACTCCCGGTTCAGATACAATTACCTTTCTGAGCCCCGTCACGTTTTCCACCGGCAACAGCCCGTTTGACCTCGAGGTGGCTGATATGAACGGCGATGGCAAGCAGGATATCGTGTCGATCAGCAACACAGACCTCGTGCATGTGCTGTTGAACACCACGACTGCTGGTGCCACAACTCCGACGTTTGCTGCCGCTCAGTCCGTCGTCGGAGCGGCGACCCCGCGATCGGTCACCGTTGCCGATTTCAATGGTGACGGTCGTCCCGATATTGCGGCCAGCGGCGATGGTTCGACGAAGGCTATCGTTCTGCTGAACAACACAGCAGCCGCGTCGTCAACTGTCAGTTTTCAGCCTGCCCTCGAACTGACCGCAGGTCAACTTGCAAGGTCTGTCATTACAGGTGATGTCAACGGAGACGCTCTTCCTGATCTGGTCGTCTCTAGTTTCAATGATTTCACCGTCTCAGTGTTTGCCAATACCACGGCGACGAATGCTGCGACGGCCGTATTTTCTGCTCCGGTCGTCTTAACGACAACGAAGCGTCCGATGGGAATCCTTCTGGCAGATGTGACCGGTGACAATCGCCCCGATTTAGTGGTGACGAATCAGTCGGATGGAGGCAATTTCATTTCCGTATTCCGGAATTCGACACCTGCAGCCACAAGCACACCGTCGTTTGCTGCTGCTCTGGATTTTAGCACGGGACTGGGGCCGAACGACGTAAAAGTCGGCGACTTTAATAGTGACTCAAAAACAGATCTGGCAGTGACGAACGGGAACGGTAGCAGCGTTTCGATTTTGTTAAACAACTTCCAGGAAATCATCGATTCTTCAGCCGTCGGTACGATCGCAGCGCCTGCATTACCGACCGTGACCCTCAGCGTTAGTCCAGCAACGATTGCCGAAGCCAGCGGCGTTGCTACGTTGACGGCAACATTGTCCGCACCGGCTCCGGCAGGTGGAGTGACCATCGATCTGAGCTATACCGGAACGGCAACGCTGTCGGCAACGCCAACGGATCCCGCCGACTACACACCATCCGGAACTCAGATTGTGATTGCGGCCGGAGCCACGACCGGCACAGTCACCGTCACGGCGATTGAGGATACAATCATGGATCCCGATGAGACGATTGTCGTCGATATCGCAAGTGTGACAGGAGGTGTTGAAACCGGCACACAACAAGCCACCATCACCATTTCTGAACCAGTGCTGCCACCGTTGCCTGTGGTCACCCTGAATGCAAGTCCCGCGACGATCTCGGAGAGTGGTGGAGTTGCGACATTCACCGCAACACTGTCGGGGCCGGCTCCGGCAGGTGGAGTCACGGTGGACCTGGTCTTCGACGGCACTGCGACGCGTGTGGCGGCACCGACGGATCCGGAAGACTACACCGCATCGGGAACTCAGATTGTGATCGCGGCCGGAGCCACGACCGGCACAGTCACCGTCACGGCGATTGCCGATTCAATGACTGATCCCGACGAAACAATTGTCGTCGATATCGCGAATGTCACCGGAGCGACAGAGGACGGTGTGCAGCAGGCGACAGTGACGATTTCCGAGCCACCAATTCCTGTTGTTACGCTCAGCGTCAGCCCGGCGACGATTACAGAGAACGGTGGTGTCGCCACATTTACAGCGTCTTTGTCCTCTCCGGCGCCGGCAGGTGGAGTGACGATTGACCTGGGTTTCGGAGGTACGGCAACGTTTATGGATACACCCGTCGATCCGGCAGACTACACGCAGTCGGGAACGCAGATTGTGATCCCCGCGGGGGCGTCCACGGGAACTGTGACAGTGACCGCAACTGCGGATGTAATTGTGGATCCTGACGAGACCATCATTGTCGATATCACAAGTGTCACCGGAGCGACGGAAAGTGGTACCCAACAGGCAACGGTGACCATTTCCGAACCCGTATTGCCTCCCCTGCCTCTTGTGACGCTGGCCGTCAGTCCGGCGACGATCGCGGAGAGCGGTGGTGTCGCCACATTTACGGCAACACTGTCGGCACCGGCTCCGGCAGGAGGGGCAACGATAACTCTGAGTTTCGCCGGAACCGCAACACGCGTGGCCACACCCACCGATTCCGCAGACTACACTGTCTCAGGCACTCAGATTGTAATCCCGGCAGGCACGACAACAGGCACGGTGACGGTGACAGCGACCGCCGATACAATTACGGATCCGGGCGAAACCATTGTCGTTGACATTACGTCCGTCACCGGCGCAACGGAAAGTGGTTCTCAGCAGGCAACCGTCACCCTCACTGAACCAACAGCACTACCGACCGTTACGCTCAGCGTCAGTCCGGCGTCGATCGCCGAGAACGGTGGTGTGGCCACGTTTACGGCGACGTTATCGGCCCCGGCGCCCGCGGGTGGAGTGACGGTATCCCTTGAATTCTCCGGGAACGCGACTGATCCGGCGGACTACACCAGGTCGGGAACGCAAATCCTAATTGCTGCAGGCGCCACGACAGGTACTGTGACTGCAACAGCAAAGGCGGATACTGTCGCTGATGCTGACGAAACAATCATTGTTGATATCACAGGAGTCACAGGGGCTTCAGAAAACGGGACCCAGCAGGCGACGGTGACGATCACTGAAGCGGCAGCCCAACCGACCGTCGCCATCAGTGTCGATCAGGCAACGATCACAGAGAATGGTGGTGT
Organism: Planctomycetaceae bacterium; assembly: GCA_020426105.1. Classification (GTDB taxonomy): domain Bacteria; phylum Planctomycetota; class Planctomycetia; order Planctomycetales; family Planctomycetaceae; genus SXXK01. The sequence continues at coordinate 5,669 of JAGQQS010000345.1, read as the reverse complement.
GGCAACATTTACGGCGACGTTGTCGGCTCCTGCTCCGGTCGGCGGTGTGACAGTGACTCTGAGCTTTACAGGCAGCGCTTCCGATCCTGCGGACTACACGAAATCCGCAGCCCAGATTATGATCGCAGCAGGGACTACGACTGGCACGATGACAGTCACGGCGGTCGCTGACGCGGTGCCTGATCCTGACGAAACTGTGACGGTCACGATCATGGGGGCTCCAGGAGCCACGATTACGGGTACCCCGGCAACTATCACGATCACCGAACCTCCGGCAACTATTCCGGGCGACATGGATGGCGACGGTCAAGTGACGACTCAGGACGGCAACCTTGTCACTTTAATCCTGCTTGGTGCTTCCGACTCAACTCTGGAACTCCTGAAAACTCCAGGATCCACAGCTACCGCAGCCCAAATCAAGGCGAGTTTCGAAAGCAACAAAGTCAACCTGGACGTTGACAACAACGGTGCTGCCCAAAGTCAGGACGGAAATCTGATTGTGCTGGTGAAGCTGGGGGCTTCTGACTCCATTCTGGAACTGCTGCGTGGTCCGGCCAATACGCCTGACACACGCAACTCTGCCGCACAAATAAAAACCTTTGTGCAAAATCTGGATGCACCTCCTGCTGCAGCATTCGCCAGTACCAGCGGCTTCGCTGCCGCCTCGGGTAGTGGGGCAAAGGTCGGCGTGCCTGTTGTTGATCACGTGTCCGATCTGTTTTCGGCGGCATCCACGGGGGAACTCTTTATCGTGGTTCATCCAGAGGAAGAAAACCCTGAACAATCACAGGAGGAACTCGTTGAGACCAACCCTTCGCCTCTTCCATCAAAACTATTGACTGCCATGGAAGAACCCGGTGACAACGCTGACGACGATCGTGATCTCATCTTTGAATTTCTGCAGGATGACAATTTTCTGCTTCAGGCGTTATGAGCCTGGCAGAAATGATTTTCTGAAACCGTAAAAATCGACCTCCGAGCGGAGGAAACTGTCGGTGAAATCGCAGAGAACAACGATGCTTATGGCAGCTCAGGAGATGCCTTCAGGGCGGTGATCATTTTGACGTACCAAACAATGTTGCATGGCCAGGCTTGCAGGCCTCTTGCGATCTAACGCTGTTCTGCGGCATTTGCGTCTCTGGCCTGTTCTGAAAAAGATTGAAATGAGTAAAATGGAATCGATCCCCGCCACGCCTTTGCAGTATGAATTCAGCCGTCATTCGACGCCAAGGGGTGAGATTAATCCCGGGGAGACGCTCATTGTCGAATCAGAGGACGCTCTGTCCGGGCAGTTGCGTCAAGCCTCAGATCGACGCGACAAACGGACCATGCCATGGAGTAATCCGGTCAACGGACCATTTGTGGTTCGTGGCGCTCAGCCTGGGGATGCATTGGCGGTTCATATCGAGTCCATCGAACCTTTGATCGGTCAATGTGCCACCTACACGGGAGCTCCGCGTGGATTGACGGAGTGGCTGGGAAGTGATGTGCCGCCGGGCACGCGAATCTGTCCCATTCGAGACAATTTTATTGAATGGAGCCCTGAGGTTTCCATCCCCTACGCTCCTATGCTCGGTTGTATTGGTACGGCGCCGGACTGGGGTGTTCCAACAACTGTGCCAGCTGGGAACTACGGGGGAAATCTGGATCTCGTGGAAGTCTGTCCCGGCAACACGATTTATTTGCCGGTGTTTGTGCCGGGCGGATACCTCTATCTCGGTGACGCGCATGCGGCCCAGGGCCATGGTGAGCTTTCGGCCACCGCACTGGAAATGCCGGCACGCTCAAAAATCAGAGTCGATCTGATTCGTGACGCCCAACTTTCCAGCCCCAGGATTGAGTCGCCGACAGAATTAATGGCGGTCGCCGTGGCGCTGCCTGTTGAACGCGCGATCATGGAGAGTTACGCAAGACTGATCCTGTGGCTGGAATCTGATTACTCCTGGAATCGCTGGCAGTCTTACGACCTCCTGACTCAGGTCGGCCAAATCTCCATTGGCTACTATACGAGTGGCGCTGTCGCGGCGAAAGTTGCGAAGAAATACATCGTGAAATAGTCGTTACGACCTGAATGCCTGGCTGCGTCTGTCAGAATTTGTCCGGCGCCATGACACCATGGAGATCGTGCAGCTTAGAAGCTGTGGGCGGAAAAAATTTCGGATCCGCAGCCCAGTCCCGCCCTGCCAGCAAAATCATGCCCGAACCCCTTATGCAGACTCATTTTGCAAGCTGCAAGATCTGCATGTAAACCGGACGCCTGCTTTTAATCGCCGATCGCTGGCCGGTCCGGCTCGACAACTCGCACAGATGGGCGCTGAGTTGGATCGAGCTCAGAGTCTTCGTGCATTGTAAAATCGGCCATCGGGGAGTTTACCCAGACAGAACTGCGGAACTTTGTGGAAACGCTGGTCACGAACCGCGACTGCAGATACATCGCGGCCGCGTAGCGCACGGGCGGAATCAGCAACAGAAAGCCGAGGGTATCCGTAAGCAATCCTGGTGTCAGAAGCAGTGCCCCGGCAATCAGAATCAGGACGCCCGATACAATTGTCCGCGAGGGGGATTTTCCTGAGGCAAGCTGCCGCTGGATTTCTCGCCACGTATTGATCCCCTGCCATCGTACCAGGCTGATCCCAACGAGGCCTGTTGTCAGCACGACGGCGATTGTCGTCAACCAGTTGGTGCGCTTCGCCAATTCCATCAGCAGCCATAGTTCTGCCAGTGGCACAAGGGCGAACAACAGAAATAGTCGGCTGAACATCACAGATCTCCGGTAGGGGCGCCGATGCACGCCGTCAGGATGATTGTCAGGAGCGCGGCCCGCCCACTTGCAATTGTACAAGTGGCAGTGCATTGTTAAGGCTGCCGGATCGAAATCCATCGAGATCTACCGTAACCGCCCGAAACCCCATCGCATGGAATTCCCGTGAAATCAGGGTTCTCAGGTCATGTTCCAGCAGGCGGACAATGTGTTCGACAGGAACTTCAATGCGGGCCAGTTCGTGAGCTTCATGCCGCACGCGAAGTTCCTGAATCCCGGTAATGGACTTCAGAACAGCTTCAGCCCGTTCGACGCGGAACACGCGCTCTTCAGTCACTTCAACACCATACGCGATCCGGCTTGAAAGACACGGAGACGCAGGTTTCTCCGCGACCGACAGATTCCAGTGCCGCGCCAGTTCGCGGACGTGCTTTTTATTTAATCCCTCTTCAATCAATGGGCTGCGTACGCGATGGTCGATCGCTGCCTGCATACCCGGGCGATGATCGCTCAGATCATCCATGTTGGCGCCGTTCACGATCACTTCAACGCCGAGTTCCGGCAGACGCACGCTGGTCAGTTCATAAAGTGTGTCTTTACAGAAGAAACATCGGTCACCTGCATTGCGACGATACTCGGGACGGCTGAATTCTTCCGTCCGCAACTCGATGTGGCGAATGCCGATCAGGATGGCTTCACGACGTGCCGTTTCCAGTTCGCTCCTGGCCAGACTGGGACTGACGGCCGTTACCGCCACCGCTTTCTCGTTCAACGCAATGACTGCCGCTTTTGCGACGACGGCGCTATCGACCCCCCCGGAGAACGCCACGGCGACAGAACCGAAGCCATGCAACCGCTTAACAAGCGATTGCGCTCTGGAATCCACAGTGCATCGGGAATGGTCGGGTGATGACATGAGTCGTTAGATTTCCGGTTGTCACGACACGCAGCTGGACCTGAACAGTTCGGATCCGCGGTCACGAATACACTATCTTCCGCACCAGCCCTGATATTTTGAAGTTACGAACAGCCATTTTTCTCGTAAACAAAATTCTAATAGCGCAGATAAAAGCCGCCACGAGCGACGAGCACGGAATACAGTCCGGAGGCGACCCAAACTGCCTCTCTGACGCTGATCGCTGAAATACGGCTGTAAACCCCTGATTTCTCGCGGCTGGTGGACGACACAGAAAAGAATGCAACAAGAGCGAAACGCACCTACAATCCCGAACGGACGGACGTTTCTGCAGCCTCGTGCTGGCTGAGCGACACCGGATGAAATATTGGGCGAAGTCAAAACAGGAGTCATGGTTATTACCAGTGTCGATTCAAATACAACCCAGCTTGCAAGTCAACAGGGGTTGAAGTCGTTGTCGTTCGTCGGCTATCTGCTGATGACGTTTATGACGGCGGTGAACGACAGCATGTTTCGCTGGTTAATCAGCCCAATCGCCCGGCATTTGTTCAAAGGGCAGGTATGGAGTGCTGCGGGATACTCGATCGAGCCCGCTGAAATTGTGCTGCCGCTGGGGCTGTTCGTATTTGTCCTGCCGTTTGTGGTCTTTGCTCCCTGGGCGGGGTGGGTTTCCGATCGCTTCAGCAAACGCGTGTCGATTATTTGGCTCAAATGGGCAGAAGTGGTCCTTGTTGCAGGAGGGCTGGTCGCAATCCAGCAGGGCCACATTCCTTCGATGTTCCTCCTGTTATTTTTGATTGGAACGCAGGCAACGCTCATTGGGACTGCAAAGTATGGCATCATTCCGGAGTTAGTCCGGAGGTCTGATATTTCGGCCGCGAACGGTTATTCCGGAGTCGCGACCCTGATTGGATCGATCGCGGGTACGGTCGCCGGATATTCGCTGGCGGATATGGTCATCATCAATCGCACCTCCGGATTGCCCACTGCCGCCGTCGCACTGATCGGCGTCGCTCTGATCGGAGTTCTCGGAGCCGTTCTGACCAGTCGCGTGACAGCCGCGAATCCTTCTGTGCGGTTTCAGTGGAATCTGGTGACGGACTCGTGGCGCGACTTGAAGCTGGTGATGTCGGATCGAGGGATTCTGCGCGTCTCATTCGGTATCGTTTTCTTCTGGTCGCTGGCAGCGCTCGCGCAGATGAATATCGATGTCTTCGTAACGAAAGAACTCTCTGATGTCACCAAAATCAGCCCAGCGCCCTTTATGGCGATGCTGGTCATTGGTGTTGGCATCGGAAGTCTGCTGGCAGGCTGGCTTTCCAACGGTCGGGTTGAGCTCGGGATGATTCCCTTCGGCACGTTGCTTATGGGACTCGCTTGTATTCTGCTGTACTTCTGCAGCGATTCACCGGTGCTCACGGGGGCGATGCTGATCATGATTGGCCTCGGCGGAGGCTTGTTCAACGTTCCGCTCAATGCATATATTCAGGAGCGAAGTCCGCACGAAAAACTGGGAGCGATCCTGGCAGCCGTGCAGCAGATGACAGCCATCGGGATGCTGTTTGTGTCCGGACTTTTCTGGATGCTGCAGTCGCCGTTACACATGTCGGCTTCGCAGATTTTTCTGGTCTCAGGCGTCAGCATTATTCCGATTGTGGTTTACGCCGTCTGGATTCTTCCTCAGGCGACGATACGGTTTTTTGTGTGGGTACTCAGCCGGTCCGTCTACCGCGTGCGGACCTATGGAATCGAGAATATTCCGGAACGCGGCTCAGCGCTGCTGGTCGCCAATCATGTGACATGGATTGATGGAGTCCTGATTCTGCTGGCCAGTTCCCGCCCGATCCGCATGGTTGCGTACGCGGACTACGTGCAGGGGAGATTCACACGGTGGCTGTCGAACCTGTTCGGTATTATTCCCATCCGCGCCGGTGATGGTCCGCGGGCGCTGATCAACTCCCTGAATACAGCGCGCGATGCGTTGCTGAAGGG
>JAGQQS010000344.1 GCA_020426105.1 Planctomycetaceae bacterium | reverse complement strand
TGCCATTTCATGTGCTGGTCGTCGATGACCGGCGGGACGTCCGGTTCCTTTCACGACGCCTGCTGACGAAGGCCGGAGCAACGGTCACGGAAGCTGAGGACGGAATGGAAGCGATTGAATTTGTGAAAGGGGCGAAAGAGTCAAATACGGAATTTGATCTTGTTCTTCTGGACATGCAGATGCCTCGCATGGATGGTTATCAGACCGCGACGTTGCTGCGTCAGCTGGGATTTGCAAAACCAATCATCGCGCTGACTGCGGACGCGATGCACGGCGATATGAATCGCTGCCTCGAGTCCGGCTGCGATGACTACCTCAGCAAGCCAATTGACTCAAACGCCCTGCTCGAAATGGTCTGGCGGCATACCCGAAATCCCGCTGAAAATAATGGTTCGTAGCGATTCCTGCAGCGTATTTCCATGCGGGGAACGCCGCTGATGATTACCGGTCGGGCATTGCCGAGTAATCTGCCTGCTTCTCGACAGGTTCGATCAACTCCAATCGATCGATTATCAATCGACTTGAACGCTGTTCCACCTGAAATCCCTCTATAAACAGAGGTGCCTCACGCATCACGTGTGTTTTTGCCGGGATTGGGGCCAATTTGGACGATTGGCACGCATCGTGCTTAACTGGTCTGACATGAACGGGAGAAGCAGATGTTTGCTTCTCCAGAATAATGACTCAGATTCAGGAGCAGAAACATGTTGGGTTACGCAGTTACATTTCTGGTGATCGCTTTAATTGCTGCCGCGATGGGATTCGGACTTGTTGGAGGCATGGCGTACGGAGCGGCGAAGATCTGCTTCTTTGTGTTTCTGATACTGGCGATCGTCTCCTTGTTGAGCGGCCGCAGAATCAACGTTAACTGATCAGGCAGGAGCCAGCTCGCAGATCGCTTCTTTGAGATCAACAGAGCGTCCTGATTACAAACTTTTGAAGGGAAACTAAAATGAACAAATCACTGTTGATTCCGGCGGGCCTGCTGGTTGGGATCTGTGTCGGATGCAACACGGGACCGGAAGATGTGCAGAAAGCTGAGTCAGACTACCAGCAAGCTCAGCGCAACGCGGGTCAGATGGTGGCTGACGCCAGACAGGATGGTGCGGAGGGCGTTCATGAAGCGCGGAAGGTCGCGATGGAGAACGTAGCTGAAGAACGTGAAGACGTTCAGGAAGCAATTAATGAGCATGACACCGATGTGGCCGAGGAACGCGCCGATGTAAAAGAAGCGATCCGTGAAGGTGACACCGCGATTTCTGAGGCAGAGGCGGCTCGCAAAGACGAGATTGCAGATGCAAAAATCGCGGCTGACAAGAAGGTTGCGGGCGCCAAACGCGAACTTGAGGAAACGGAGCGAAAGGCGGTCGAGGACGGACGGAAACGCGTAAAACAGTCTGAAGAAGCACTGTCAAAACAGCAACAACAACTGTCAGATGCGTCCGCCGAAGTCGCTGCGGCTGAATCGAGGCTGAAAGATGCAAATGACGAAAATCGTGCCAGGCTGCAGTCAGAACTTGAAGAATGCCGAAAGGCTGAACAAAAAGAACAGACGGATGTGAATGAGGCAAAGGCGGAACTGGCCAAGGCTCAGGCAGACCTCAGGAAAGTCGCATCAAAGACAGAATAACGACTTGCGGTGGGCAGTCCGTGTCATCCTGCAGGCACGGAACAGCTCACGTAATCGAATCTCTTTCGCTTATCTGCAGGCTTATAAGTCAGCGATGTCTGTTTTTCCTCGTCAGGGACTTCGGTGGTGAATCAGACCACTTCACTCTGCAGAGGTGCAGAGGAAAAGTGAACTCGATCGCCGACTCTTTTCAATCCGGGAGAAGGTGCGATGTTCAGGAACATGTTTTTAACAATTGTTGCATCAGCGGCACTGTTGGTAGTCTCCACCGGAACGGTGGCGGAGGCGGGGCGCTGGTATCGGGGTTATCACAGAGGAAACTACAACTACGGCTACAACGGATATCGCGGGAACTACCGAGGGAATTACCGCGGCTACTACAATCCGGGGTATCGTTACAACTACAGGCCGTATGGAGGATGGAATCGCTACGGAAATAGTTATTACAACCCTTACTACTACGGTAATGGGGGCTATTTCGGAACCAACGGGGCTGGTTTCTATTTCCGCTTCTGAATTCGGCACTGATCGGAAGTGCATCCATCGCCGACTTGAGCCCTGCCAGCATCTGGCAGGGCTTTTTCATGCCCCGTAACCTGTCGTTTGTTCTCACATAAACATCCGCCGCATCGTGTCAGATTGCGTAAGGCCCTTCGCATGCAAACGCCTCTACCGGATTGCGGCCGGAAGGAATTTCTCGCTGACGCAGTTCTTCAGGCAGCTCTTCGATTTCGCCAGGACAGCCAACGGCAATCATGGCCTCCACGTCGTAGTCATCCGGGACATTCAATTTCGTCCTTGCCTGTTCGCGGTCGAAGCCGGCCATTCCATGCACAACCAAACCCATATGCGTTCCCTGCAGGCAGAAGTTTTGAAATGCTGCCCCGGCATCGAAAGAGTGCACGGCGTTCGGCTTACCGTTCCTGCTGAAGACCCGATGCGACAGAACGACGAGCAGGATCGCCGCCTTGACACACCATGCCTGATTCGCCGGCATCAGCAAATCAAAAAACGTTTGCCAATGCGGACTGTCACGGGGCGCATACAGAAATCGCCATTCCTGCTCATTGTATGTCGAAGGCGCCCAGCGTGCCGCCTCCAGCAGGCTTTGCAGATCGGAATGTGGAATCGACGCCCCCGACATCGCGCGCGGCGACCAGCGTTTCAGGAATGATTCATGAATCGGATAATCCGCGGTGCGGTGTTGCAGGGGATCTGGAAGTTGAGTCATATTGCGCAGTACTCCTTCTGCAAAGTGTGCTGAAACAGAGTGTGGTCACGGGCACGCCACGGTAGTTTAACAAATCCTGGTCGCGCAGACCTCCTGTCGATGGTCCGATTTTCCGGCCGCACTCCCGACGCGGCACCTCATACTGCCGGGTGGCAATTTTACGATTCTCAATGTGCATGCACAACGCCGGGCATTTGCCTCTGCCATCAGATTAGTTGCCTGCGGGCTCTATTCGGCAACATCACCGAGGATCGTGAAGACAGGCTGAGTTGACGAATGACACACCAGGCTGCGCAAATCTCCTGCCTCCGAGTCAGCATTCAAGATCACGGCGTGACACGGCAGTTCTGCCAGTATCTGGTGACGTTTGACAGGAAGTCCCATCGCGTCGGCAGCGTTTGTGGTAACAAGTGCGAGGAGTTGCGGGATGGACAGGTCAGGAAATTGCGCTGCGACAAGCTGCAATTCTTTCCAAACACTGAGATCCGGGTTCGAGGCACGACTGTCTGTCCCCAACACGACGGATGCTCCAACTTCCAGTAGTTGCGGCAGCGGGTGAGGAGTGTGCCGGAAGAATGCATGCGTCCGGGGGCAATACACGGTAGCTATATTTGTGTGGCGTGCCAAAAACTGAATGTCACGACTCGAAAAATAATTACCGTGAATCGCAAGTGCTCGCGGAACTTGCGCCAGCGGTTCCAGAAAATCGCGAATCAGGCGACCGCCTGGAAACACATCGGCATTCCACAGACCGCGCCCCTGCAAAAACTCCACAAACGCCCCTTTTCCATCCTGAAGCAATTCGATCTCATCTGTTGTCTCGGCTAAATGCATGGCCACCGGGGCATTGCGACTGACGGCCAATTCGATCAGTGCTTCATACAGATTCGGGTGCACAGAATAGGGGGCATGAGGGCTGAGTCCTGTTTCCACAGACCCCCGCGGGCCTGTTGGAGTCGTGTGATTCAGATGGTCACTGGCCTTCTGAAGCAGTTCCGAAATCTGCTCCTGTTGCAGGCCGAGTATTTCGCGAAACGACACGACTGTCGATCCTTCAGGGACTTCAAGCGGCGAAACTGCGTGTGTGGTTGTGATTTCGCCGAGGCTCGTCACACCGTAGCGCCGCGATTCAGCAAGTCCTTTTCGGATGCTGCTTTCAGCCTCCGGATCTCTGGCACGCCGCCACTGAATCAGGGAGGTGATCCAGTCCTGAAACGGCAACGCGGGACAAATGGCTTCCGTCAGCATCGAAAACTCAAGATGCGTGTGCGCATTGACCAGCGCAGGAATCAGGATTGCCGGCAACACATCCGCTCCGGACGTCGGCGAAGCGCGAATCTCGGCGACTAGACCTTGGTATTCAACGAGTTCCACGTTCTCCAATGGCGTTTCATTTGGATTGAGCAGCCAGCGGACGCGCAGGAAACGTTCCTGACCATGCTGTTGATGCCATTCGTCTTTCCATCGTTGGAGTGGATTGGACATACTTGCTTGTTCCGGAAACGGCAGACTGTCGGCAGGTGATTCAGGGCATGCCCGATCAGATTAGTCCCGCCACGACCGCGTACGCAGACATTCTCTGCGATTTTTCCACAGACGGCCGCGAACCTGAAACCGTCGAAGCGGGGCATTTTTTGATTGTAATGATTGACGGCGGCAATCCGGACCCTGATACTAACGTGCGCCGGTTGTTCCTGACAGTATCCCGGCGAAGTCTCAATCCCGGGCGACGGTTTGGGAAGCTCAAAAATGCATGCGCTGCTTAATTCAGCCACCACCACTTTTTCATTGTTCCTGCTCGGATCCATCCTGGCTTCCAGCCCATCGACACATGCGGAGGACTCCCCTGTGCTCGGGGCCGTGCGGGAACATGAACATGCACCGATCGTGGTGCCGTCGATGCCTGTGATCGAACGACTCCCTGTGAAGGTGATCGAACCGATTGATCTGAAAGTCGAAAAATCGGGCAGTGTTCTTGTCGCGGACCGGGCTGCGCAATGCGTATTTCGTTTAAACCGGGATGGTGAGGTCAGTCTGCCGATCGCCAATGTTAGCCACCTGCAACGCATTCAGATCGATGCTGACGACAATCTGTATATCCTCACATCCGACACACATGAATCGCAGATTCAGATGGTGACTCCGACCGGGACATGCATCGTGCTCTACGATCTGAACTTTGCCGCAACGTCATTTATTCGAGACAAAATTGGTCAGTTCATCGTTGTTGCGGGGAGTGAAAGTCGTATTTGGGAGATTTCCACAACGGGCGATGTGTCAGAATTGGCTCAGATATCTCAACCAGTATCCGATATCGTGCTCAATGCCGGTGGACAGGCAGAAGTGCTGCTGGAATCCGGTGACATTGTACATGTGTCCGCTGCCGCAGTTGTGACTCGCACGGGATATGCACCTTCCGGATCTTCACGTCTGCTGCTGCTGCCTGATGGCTCTTTGCTGGCAATCGCCGGACCATTGAACGGACATGCGGAATTGGTTTATCCCGCACGCGTTAACCTGCGGCCAAAGGAGTTCAAGACGTATGCAATCGTGCCGCAGGGAACGCAGGCCGTCGGATTTGATACTCTGGGCAACTTAGTCCTCGCAAATTCGGACCTGCGCGCGATTACTAAAGTGACCAGCCATTTCCAGATTCCGTGCCCCCACTGCGGTCGCTCGACTGAAATGCATCTCAAAAGGGACGCTGAAGCACTGATCAACAACCATTCACGCAGTTTCTGATCTTGCGTGGAAGACCAGTGAATGGCATGTGCGTACACGCTCGCCGGACGAATTTGCGGAGTCTGTGCCATTCGTTGTAGGGGTGCCGGTCTACGATCTCAGCGCCCGCTGCTCCGCCGCTCGCTGCAGTGCAGACTGCCGCTCCTGCTCCGTCCGATGATAAACGATTCGCAGCAATCGCTCGGCCTTGAGTGTGAGCGTCTGACTGCGGCGACTCATCATCGCACGAGCCGTTTCGACGGCAGCGTCGAAGGCCCAGTCGCTGGTCAGTTCACCAAATGTCACGCTGCTGAAGGATGGAATATGTCGTGGCAGCAGTCGCCCCCCAGGAATCACCATTGAGCAGATGCCGATCGATGAGCCCGAATTAAACATACTGTCCATGGCGGTCTTGGCATGATCGCCGACAAACGAACCAATCTTGTGCAGACCGGTATCGATAAAAGATCCCCGCAGCGGAACCCTCACCGTGGTGTAGTCACTCTTCAGATCAGAAGTACAGGCCATGGCACCAATATTAACCCAGGGACATACATAGCTGTGTCCCAAAAATCCTTCATGGTATTTATTGACAAAGCTGTGCAGGATCGATTCTTCAATTTCACCACCCACCCGGCAGTGTTCGCCGATTGTGGTTCCTTTGCGGATCAGTGCGCGAAACACGTGAGTGCCTCGACCAATATGACACGGTCCTTCGATCCTTGTAAAGGATTGAATTTTGGCCTCACGATCGATCGACACCGGACCACTTCGAGCATCAATCACGACATACGGATCAATCTCAGCCTGAGCAGAAACGTAAACGTCTGCAGGATCTCCCAGCAGTTGAACATGTTCCCGCGGCTGAGACAGCGACACGCCTTCATCCGCAAAATCTCTGATTAACTGCGCCGCGTTCTGGCAGACCAGGTCCCACGGATAATGAATCCAGCGTCCACTCGTCGGCAGTGCACGCTGGCTGTGTGCGTACTGTGCGAGCGCCGTTTCCGGATCAGCCTGCAGCAGCTCCACCAATTCTTCCCCGGGCAGCAACACCCAGGCGGCATTCCCGTCTGCGAATCCGGCCTGATGCGTTAGAAAATCGAGGGCCGTCAATCGACGCTCGGGCAGCCAGCGACCGTTGACCAGCAACACTTCGCCGCGGCGGATCCAGTCGAAATCATTGACTTTTAGCGACGGATGTTCCTCGGCATAAGAATCCATCAGCCATGGTCGAACCCAACCGCCAAATTCGGCGCCCGGAAACCAGCGCTGCAGTCGCCGCCGCAGCGAATCGCGCCCGCAGACAAGCTCAAACACCGGTCGCAGCAACGCGACAGGCGCGAAGTCTTCAGCGCGGGAATCTTCGAACAATAAGATGCGCATGATCTGCATTCCCTCCGTGGTTTATGCAACATCGCTGCGAAATTCAGCGAGATAAATACAGCAGTAACAAGTACAACGCTGCAAGCGCCGCAATCGTTTTTGCAAACATGATCACCGCAGATCTGACGATTTTGTTCGGCATCTCAAACCGGCTTGCGCAATACACAAGCGAGATACCTGCGGTCAATGGAATTGCGTAGATCGCGGCAGAAAGCTGCATGGTTGTACCCTGAACCTGAATTGTGTCAATCGGAGCCGTCCAAACAAACCAGCCCGGCTACGCCAGTGGCGGCAGCCGCTTAATCGGCGGAATCCTCGTCGTCGGGGAGTTCTTCTTCATCTCCATAGCCATAGGCTGGACCTTCTGCAGCGTCCCAGATCGCCAGCAGATTCAACAAACCTGCGATCCAGGTAAAAACCGATCCAATATCGTAGCTTTGACTGAGGGCTCCATTTAACCGATCCAGTTCCAGAGTATCCCGCGGCGCTTCGAACCAATCGATAAACCTTCGTTGGACAGTTCCCTCAAGATCAAAGCTGACATCATGGCCTTCCGCATCCTGCCCGCGTACCCTGCAGCGGAGTTCGCGACGGGGAGATCCGAAGACGGGACGGCCCAGCTGAACATCGCCTCCCAATGTCAGATCCTGTTTCGATCCGTCCGTGAAGACGGCATGCAGCGTACCGGTGGCGACTTTGCTGCCCCGTTCGTTCGCCGGGATCAGTTCGATTGTACCCGAGATGATTTGAGTTTCCTGAACTCCGTGGCTTTGAGAAAGAACTCCCTGAAAATCACTTTCGATCGGCTCATCGATCCAGTCGATTCTGGCTTCCTGATTGCGAATTCGCATCTCCTGCACCAGGGCGGGCCACGCGGGTGCTCCGACAAGAACCTGCGCGACATACCCGAACGAAAACTTCATCCGCGGAGCAGACGCCTGAAGCTGTGCAGTGGGAGCCGGTCCGTCGGAACGATAAATTAATTGACTGTAGACAGGCTGGCCACCTCCCAGGATCATGCCCCAGACAAAGATTGTCAGGATGCAGACGGAGTAAATCGTGGCCTTGAATCGTCTTCCCTGATACCAATGTCCGGCACCCGGAATCGCCAACGCCAGCAGCGCTGCCGTGACAGGATTTCTTAGTCGAACTCGGGGATCTCTCATGAATTGTCCTGCCTGCCTTTTCTCAATGCTGGCTTGATCTGCTTATGAAACTGAGTCACCAGCCGCAGTCCGGTAACGTTGTTTCCCTTCGCCGTTAGATTTCAATTCACCACCTGAAACGGGCTTTGTCACCATCATCCGGTTTCGCGGCAGGCGACTCATCGAACCGGGGACTCCCTGCCGCAGCAGGCATTCTAGCAAGTCTCAGGATGCGTGTCAGCAGTGTTCTCCTGCCGGTCCGCAACACCCGCAGGCATGGGGCCGGAGAGCTCCCCGGGTACGGGAGAGTCGGTCGGAAGCGGACGATTGCGGTTGTGTTTGGGAGGCCCGCTGCGTATGACTCCGTCCAAAGTTGTATTTGAGAAATTACTCGAATGTCCGTGTCTCGCTACTCTCGCTGACTGAATCTGGTCCAGATGACTTCCATAGACCCCGTGGTTGCCCGTGAAGCGGCTCGCCGCCGTACGTTTGCCATTATTTCCCACCCGGACGCCGGCAAGACGACACTGACCGAAAAACTGCTGCTCTACGGCGGCTGTATAGAAACCGCTGGTGCCGTGCGCGGACGAAAAAATCAGCGTGGCGCCACGTCAGACTGGATGGCCCTGGAGCGGCAGCGCGGGATTTCGGTCAGCTCTACCGTGCTGGCCTTCGAGTTTGAAGGATGTCAGATTAACCTCCTCGACACCCCCGGTCATAAAGACTTCAGTGAAGACACGTATCGCACGCTGGTGGCTGCCGACTGCGCCGTGATGGTGCTGGATCTTGCGAACGGCGTCGAGGCGCAGACAGAAAAACTGTTCAACGTCTGCCGACTCCGCAAAATCCCGGTGCTCACATTTGTGAACAAAGTCGATCGCCCCGGCAAAGCGACGCTTGAAATCCTCGAAGATATCGAAGCGAAACTCGGCATTGTGCCGGTACCCGTTAACTGGCCGCTCGGAACGGGTTTCGATTTTCGCGGTGTGATTGAATTGGCAACTGGTCAAACGTCCGTGTTTGAAACGCGCGACAACATGCGTCGTCTCGAAGCGCGGCTGACACCCCTTGAAAACATTGATCCGGCGTCGATGCCCCCGGGAATTGTGGAGCAGGCGCTGGAAGAAGTGGAATTGCTGGCAGGTGCCGGCGCCGATTATGACCGTGAGAAATTTCTGCGAGGTGAAGTCAGTCCCGTATTTTTTGGCAGTGCGCTCACGAACTATGGCGTGGAACAGTTTCTGCGCGGGTTTCTGGAACTTTGTCCCCCGCCGCGCGATCGCATCAGTGATGGAGTACCTGTGCCGTCGACGCGCCCCGAGTTCTCCGGCTTCGTGTTTAAGATTCAGGCCAACCTCGACCCTAAGCATCGCGATCGCGTCGCCTTCGTGCGAGTCTGTTCGGGCACGTTTCGACGTGACATGGAAGTCTTCCATCCGCGATCGGGAAAAAAAATCCGGTTGCGGCGGGCCCATAAGCTATTCGGTCAGGAACGCGAAACCATGGAAGAAGCCTTCCCCGGCGATATCATCGGTCTCGTGAACCCCGGGGAATTTCTGCTCGGCGACACGATCTGCGAGGGACCGCCGGTGAATTTTGAAGCCTTGCCTCAATTTTCGCCGGAGTATTTTGCGACGATGATCTGTTCCGACACAGGAAGGCGAAAGCAGTTTGAACGGGGGTTATCGCAACTGCTGGAAGAAGGTGCCATTCAACTTTTCAATGCCCCCAATTCTTCCATGCGTCAGAACATTTTGGCCGCGTGCGGAGAACTGCAGTTTGACGTCGTCAAGTTTCG
>JAGQQS010000343.1 GCA_020426105.1 Planctomycetaceae bacterium | reverse complement strand
GCGTTGTGCGACGGTTGACTGACCAGGCTGCAGCGGTTGGTCGCCGGTGAAATTAAAATAAGGCTTCCCGGCCGCGGTAAATCCATCCGGCTGCAATGCCGCGACATTGACATCGCTCAGGTTGTCAATCACGAAAATCAAATTGCCGATGGTTGTCTGCGATCCAACATTGTTCAGCGTCACACCGGTCGTCAGTCGATCATCGCTGCCGCTGAGCGATGTTGTGCCGAAATCAGCCGTAAAGCTGCCGGTGACGTCCGTGAGCGGATTCGTGTCGACAGAACCGTTGCGGGAGATCGAGCTCGACGAAATTCCAGCCGGTGCCGCTGCCGTTGCGTCGATCAGATCGATTCCGACGATCTTCACGGACGATCCGGTATCATTGTCGTTATTCACCAGTCGTGCTGTCACGACGATTTCTGTTCCGGCGGGCAGCCCCGACAGATTGATGGTCGCGGTTGTTGTTTGATCTGTTGTATTTGTCGTCGCGGCGGTCCCGGCACCGTAGATCGGCGAAAGCCCTTCTGTCCAGTTATAGACCGCATCCAATTGCGAGCCGAATGCAAACGAAACGGGATTGCCGACAGTGTCGGTGATTTCAATTTCAAACGCATCACGAATTGACTCGTGCGATGTCACATCAAAGTCAGGCGTACCAAATGTCACCTGCACCGCCGAGTTGTTGTTTGACAGGACGAGAGTCTGCTGGAGCGATGTCACAAATCGATCATCTTCACGAAGCGTAATTCCATTGTTGGGTGGCGCTTCAACAGTGATCGTAAACGTTTCGGAATCCGTGCCGCCGTTTTGATCGTCGACAGTGACTGTCACTATGTGATCACCGGGCGTCTCTGTGAGGAGCGGGGTCCAGTCGAATACACCTGTTGTTGTATTAAACATCGAGGTGGCTGGTACGTCGCCGCTGATGTGGTAGACCAGAGTGTTGGCAGGAAGATCGGCGTCGGTTGCCGTTGCGGTAAACGACAACGATTCACCAGCGACAACTGTCTGGTTGCCAATCGCAGCCAGCAGTGGTGCCTGATTCACTTCATTAACTGTAATATTGAACGTTTCCACGGCCGTGAGACTGCCATCAGAAACTTCGACATTAAATACAAAAAACGCCGGCCCCTGATCTTCTGAAGGCGTCCAGGTAAACAGGCCATTCGGGCTGAGCGTAACCCCTGGCGCAACGGCGCCGAGCAGGCTGTATGAAAGTGTATTTGCTGGCAAGTCCGCGTCGCTGGCGATCACTTGCCGGGTGAATGTGGTGCCTTCATCCAGAACGACGTTGGAAATCGGCTCAATTACCGGTGCCTGATTCACTTCTGCAACAGCAATCTGAAACGATCGTGTCACGGACACGGTGCCATCGGAAACCTGCACGGTGACCGGATAAACATGAGGCCCTTGTTCTTCCGTGGGCGTCCAGCTGATCAAGCCGCTGCTGCTGATCGACATGCCGGTCGGAGCGCCACCTGCAAGAGAATACGTCAGCGTGTTTGCGGGCAAATCCACATCCGTTGCGACAACCTGATAGCTGAAGCCTGCAAGTTCATTGACTGATTGATTTCCGACAGGAGCGACTTGCGGTGCCTGATTCACTTCGCCAACGGCAACATTAAACGTCTCCGTCTTTGTCAACGTGCCATCAGAAACAGCAACCGTGACTTCAAAGATGCCCGGTCCCTGTGACTCAGTCGGCGTCCATTCAATGAGGCCGCTGCTATTGATCGTCATGCCCACAGGAGCTCCTGGAGCCAGCGAGTATGTCAACGTGCCGCCAGTGCCCGATCCGCCATCACGGGAAAAAATCAGGTCGGTCACTGCGGCGTCGTCGTTGAGATGGAGTTCCAGGCGACTCACTCCCACGCCATTCAAGGCAACTGTCTG
The DNA here is from genome assembly GCA_020426105.1 of Planctomycetaceae bacterium. Classification (GTDB taxonomy): domain Bacteria; phylum Planctomycetota; class Planctomycetia; order Planctomycetales; family Planctomycetaceae; genus SXXK01. The sequence goes on along the minus strand of JAGQQS010000343.1, from coordinate 13,576 downwards.
ATAGCTGTTGTCGCCGCGACGCGGAATATTCACAGTAGAAATCAGCTGACCATTGGCTCCAAACATGCGTATGAAGTTGTTGCCGGAATCGATATCGAGTAATCCGATGTCGTCAATAGATGTTGGTGTATCAAACGTCACAATCAATCGACCGCTCTCCGCGATCCTGACCGAACTGTCGGATCCCCCATCAGAACCGCCATCAGAGCCACCATCAGATCCCCCATCGGAACCCCCACCGAAGTTTGTTGCCCTCGCAAGAACCAGCACATTCTGGCGCGCAACGTCGTTCCGCCCGGCGACTGTTCGGCCACCATAACCAACCCCCGGTCCTCCGTACCGGACATTGGGAGTGCCAAAATCTCGATCACGATATGCCGGGTTCGAGGAATCGAAAATCACCGGTGTATAACGCGACGCGTCAAAAGACGAAAAATGGATCCCTGGGGCTGCAAACTGATCCGCGATGACTTCCCCGCTGCGCAAGGCGACACCATTGGAGCCGGTTTCGAAGTCAATGTTCTGCACACCGCCGCCGGTACTGGAAGCCACGACCTGAAAGCTGAATGTTTCGAGCTCATTAACAGCCTGATCGGTGATGGGTTGAATCTGCAGCCCGGTGTTCACGCCTGGAACGGTAATCGTGAAGGACTCGCTGTCACTTAAATCACCGTCACTGACGGACAGCGTGACGTCATACGAATGGCCCGCATTTGCCAAAGTTGTATTCCAGGTAAACTGCCCCGTCGCCTGATTCAATGTTGCCCCGATCGGGACATCGCCGGTGATGACATACGTTAATGTATTCGCGGGCAAATCGGCATCGGATGCAACAGCCCCAAACAGCAGAGTGTCACCGGCATTAACGATCTGGTTTCCAATCGCCGCCAACACGGGCGCCTGGTTTACCTCGTTGACCGTGATCGAAAAAGACTCCGTATCGGTGCGACCACCATCCGTGACTGACAGTACAACATTAAACGTACCCGGACCGTCGGATTCATTTGGCGTCCACCGGAACTTACCGGTGACTGAATCCACAGTAGCCGAGGCAGGACCGGAAACCAGGGACCAGCGCAATACGCTGTTTGGCGTATCTGCGTCAGTCGCGGTTGGTGTGAATGTCAATGTTGCCTGCTCGTTAACAGTCTTATTGTTAATGTCGCCGATCACCGGTGGCTGCGGAACGGCGGGATCAAATTCGCGCACAAAGAATGCATCAATATCGCTCTCAGAAGGAATCCCGACCTGACTGGCATCGAGAGTCAGCTTATTCAAATATCGTCCGCTGGTGTGGGATCCCAATCGGGAGGTTTTGATTGTAAAGACATCATTATCCTGCGCGCGCAGCGCCGGAACCGAAACGTTACCGGTAGTCGACAGATGAATGATCGCGCCATCTGCACTAACCGAGACTCCGTCAATGTTTTCCGCACTGCCAGAGAGACCGACATCGCTGCCATCGAGGTAAAACTCCCAGCTCCCGCGTGAAACATAGCCAAGAGCAGCAGGAGTCAGCGCGGACAGGTCTTCTCCCCGAACGTAGCCAAGTCCCGGCAGATTTCCGTTGTTTCTGAGTGAGATCACCAGACGTCCGTCAGCTAACTCAGAAACGGCATCAATATTTTCGCTGTCACTGATACCAACATCACTGCCATCCAGATACATCTCCCACGTACCGCGGGTCTGACTACCTGTGGTGATGGGCGTGAATCTTAACAGGTCGCCTCCTGTCGGGTACTGAACACCCGCCACTGAAACGTTGCCAATCGTGGAAATCAGCAGGCTGCCGTCGCGGCGAATCGTGAAAGCATCAATATCTTCAGAATCACTCGTCAATCCAACATCACTGCCATCGAAATACAGTTCGTGCTGCCACGATCCATTGGGACTGATCGTTAGCTTCACGATGTCCGAATCGTCAGCGAAGAGGCGCGTGTGATCGCTGTTGTATACCTCCGACGGACTGGTCAGGCTGTAGTAGTATGTGCCGGGGGTACTTGTTGCAAACGGCATCCCACCCGTCAGCATCACACGCGATTCCATGAGCTCTGTTATCAGCATCCCGCCATTCCCGGCGCGGAGCCTGCTGCGTCTTGCTCGATACCCGCCGCGGAAAGTCCGCTGCAGCCAGTTGCGCGTATTCATCAGCCAGTGACACAACTTCATGCGTCAGCCTTTTCTGTCGTTGAAATTGTTGATTAGGCAGCGTCGCGCCAGCTCCGTGCAAGTGGGGGCATGGGAGAGGTACTACCACCAGGGGCGAAAAATGGGCCGAAAGCCTAATATGGAATTTCAATATGACGCAACAAAAAATAGTCAATAAAGCCGAGATTCGACCGATTTTCGTTTCACAAGGCAATTTTTACTTGTCAGGTGAATACGAGTCGGAGCAAATCGTTTTGCCATGAGCCAACACATGTGGTGTCCGGAAAAAATCTGGAGTCGCGAAATCGAAATTGAATATGAATTTGCATCCTGATCGGATCAGATATTCCGGCATTTTGTTTAAAGTGCACGGACGGTCACGGACTTGATTTCCAATATATCTGTCAAAGCCTGAGCGTCGCGGTGACACCCGGAACTTCCGGACCACACACACCAACATCAACCAGATGCTTCGAAATACCGAGGCATCCGAACTGCGGGATGTGAGTTCCGCAATTGTGACACCAGGAAGGAGTACGGCATTGGCAATCGAACTCGACTTTACAGGCAAGGTCGTCGTGGTGATCGGCGGTACGAGTGGGATCAATCGCGGGATCGCCAGATGTTTTGCGACTCACGGCGCAAGAGTCGCTGTGGCAAGCCGCAAGCAGGAGAAAGTGGATGACACCGTCAGAGAGCTTATCAGTCTCGGCGCGGAAGCGATGGGATTTGCCGCCGATGTACGCGAACCCGATCAACTGGAAGCGGGAATTCAGGCTGTTCATGATCGCTTCGGCGATTTTGACATCGTTGTGTCCGGGGCCGCGGGCAATTTTCCGGCGCTTGCGAATGATCTCTCGTGGAACGGCTTCAAATCAGTCGTGGACATCGACCTTCGCGGTACATTTCATGTGATGAAAGCGATCTTTCCGAGGCTGCGGAAGCCGGGGGCCAGTGTCATCAACATCTCGGCACCGCAGGCGTTTGTACCGATGAAAGCACAGGTTCATGTCTGTGCGGCAAAGGCCGGCGTGGATATGATCACGCGCACGCTGGCACTCGAATGGGGTCCCAGCGGCGTTCGAGTCAACTCCGTCGTACCAGGCCCGATCGACGGCACCGAAGGCATGGCGCGGCTGGCACCGGATGAAGCATCCCGCCGTCGGGCATTGGCGGGTGTACCACTGGGGAGATTCGGTACCCCGGAAGATATCGGCAACGCCTGCATGTATCTCAGCTCAGAACTCGGCAACTACGTAAATGGCGTTGTGCTCGCAGTGGACGGCGGCTCATCGCAGGCAGGTTGTGGAAGTATGAGCGACGATCTGGGTCTCCTGTCCGCTCGCAATTCGGCAGCCCGCCGCGGCTAGCAGGCTGCCGATTTACCCCCTGAGTTCACCTCACGGGGGCGTGTCTGTTACGGCTTAATTTAAGGGTTAGTTGTAGTGGACGAGGCAACGAGTCCCTGTGTTTTATGGCACTGCAGGACTCATCGCCTCGTCCACTACCTCAGTTTTTACCTGTGACAGACCACTCGCAGGTCCTTCGCGCCAGGCAATTTCGCGTTCTTTTGGTGCAAATGCGCTGTGAATCCACGGGCGACTAAATCGACAGCCGGCTCATGAGAAAGTCGATTTGATTATAACAGAGCCACAAGCGCGAGAATCATGTTAAAGCCGTTGAATAGAAAGTGTACCAGCATCACGGTGACATAGCTGCGGCGGCGAAGGTAGGCATATCCCAGGGAAACAGCGAGCGGAATCAGGGCCAGCGAATCCGGAAATCCATGGGCAAAGGCGAACAGAATCGACGACACGAACAGGGCCAGCTTTGGCCATCCCAGCTGCGCGATCCCTCCCAGCACAACGACGCGAAACTGCAGTTCTTCGACGATCGGAGCGACGAAGACAGCCATGATCAAAATCATCGCGATCATCGTTACGCTGACACCGGACTCCAGCATTTCAAGAAACGGATGTGACTGCGGGGGTTCACCTGCGATTGCCATGGAGATCAATACAATCAGTAACTTAAGAGCTGTCGTAGGGAGATACGCTGCCAGAAACACTTCTCCCGCAAATCGCAGTTCCCGGACAAATGAAAATGGTTCATCAGGTGGAAACACTTCCTCCGCAGTCAGAGCCTGAAATTCCGGCAACGACCCATCGATCGGACTGTGCACGCCCGTCCGCGATGCGTAATGCTGCGGCTGAAGCGTGGAGCCCGGAGGTGGCGGCGTCAAATCCTGGGATATCGGGGAATCAGCGGTCCGTGCCGCATTCAGGGCACGGGGGCCGAGAACATCGAATCCCTGTATTTGTGGAATTGCCGAAGCATCATCGAGATCCGGCCAGCGTGCCCCCGGACCATCCACAGCATCCGGCACACGGCCAGATGACTGAGTAACGCTGCCCCCTGCCGGGCTGCCGACAATCGGTTCGCGCAAATTGACTCGTCCCGACTGACTGGCGATCAAAATGACGGCGCCGAAAAACAGCAGCAGCAGCAGATCCATCGCGACTGTGGTGAACAACGACTGACGCATCGCTTCCGGACTGATGCTGGACGATTTTGAAGTTGCTGCGTCTTCCTGTTCCGCCGGCTTCATACCGGATTCGACCTGCAGCTCCGCCGATTCCACGGGGTTTGCAGTGAGTTCCGGGGCTGTGGAGGTCGATTCAATATTTTCGGCCGTCGTCGCTGTTTGCGAATCGACCGAGCCGTCAACTTTTTCCGGAGTGGTGTCCTGTGCCTCGGCTTGCGAGTCCACGGCGACATTGTTGCGGGCGGTGCCGAGTGTTTCTCCGACCGATCCTGCAAGCGTCAACAGCATAAACAGCGCTGACAACAGGATACCAGCGATTGTCAATGGCCATGGGACACGCAACACACCACGGCGGGCTGCGGGCAGTGCGTTTCCGGATTGATTGTAGCGAATAACCCAGATGACGATCATCGCCATGCTGCCCGCGGCTGTCATGAGAAACATGATCGCTGTGATAACACTGCCAGCGGTGGCGATTTCGGGGGCGGCAGCCGCCTGGGCAAGGATCGGATTCAGAGAGAATATCATGCGGGTGCTTTAAAGAGGTCAAAACGCGGGTGCAGGAATGATACCTGACGCGTTGGCGGAAAATTGTCGATGATTGCTCGGCAATTCGACCACGACTTTCCGATCTGTAATTCTGAAGTGTCTGCGGTCGCTGTAGGGGGTGCGACAGCGAAACACAACACTTTGTGAGCCGGGCCAACTTGTGTGTTGCGCTCCGCTACACACACCCTGCAATAAATCAACAAAATGGCCAGCCGAGGCAATTCGCGTCCGAGCCTCGACGGACATCTGCCGTCACAATACCATCCGGTGCAGTATCAGAACGTGGAGATTACCCCTTGTCGACCATTCTAGACGAAATCCTTGCCCAGAAGCACCTGGAAGTTGCAGCTGCGCGGGAACAAGTGAACCTTGCCGCCCTCGAAGCGCGTTTCGCGTCTGCGCCGCCAGTGCGAGGATTTCTCGAAGCATTGCAATCCGCTGCACGCCCCGGTCTGATTGCGGAAGTCAAGAAGGCGTCACCTTCAGCCGGACTGATTCGTGGCGACTTTGATCCGGTCGCCATCGCCCGTCAGTATGAAGTCGCAGGGGCGACCTGCCTGAGCATCCTTACCGATGAAAAATTCTTTCAGGGGCACCTCAACTATCTGCGAGATATCCGTCAGATTGTGCGGATTCCCGTCATGCGGAAGGAATTTATAATCGATCGCTATCAGATTGCCGAAGCCCGAGTTGCGGGGGCCGACTGCGTATTGTTGATCGCAGAATGTCTGGACGATGATCAATTGAACGATCTGTATACGTACGCGCACAGTCTGGGCATGGACGCGCTCATTGAATTATATGACCTCGAAAATATCCCGCGGGTTTTGGCGACAGGAACGAAGCTCCTCGGCATCAATAACAGAGACCTGCGGACTTTCGTGACGTCGCTCGAACATACGTTTCGTGTGAAGCAACAAATCCCTGACGATGTACTGCTTGTCAGCGAGAGCGGGATCAGCAGTAACGCTGATATTCAGCGACTGCGTTCCGCCGGCGTCGGAGCGGTGCTGGTGGGAGAATCACTGATGAAGCAGCCGCACATAGGCAGCGCCGTGCGGGAACTGATGCAGTAACCGGCAAAAGTTGCCGAAATTCAGAATATGTGCGACGAATGCGTTGCTCCCCGCGAAAGATGACTTTTCCGACTGGGAAAGTCTGCGTTGAATTGCCGAAAACAGACAGTGTGCGAGCGCAGTCTGTGTGGCGCGCATTTGCTGATGGTGGAGGTGTTTACCGGCCACGGGCAGCAACAGTCAACTTGTCCGGATCGGGTTAGCGCAGGCTCGGGCAGGAGGCCCGTCCATGACAGAAACAGAAGTCGTTGAAATCCTGCGAAGCAGTCTTAACGAGCTGCTCCGATGGGTTGGGTTCGGTACGCTGACAGGATTGGCGGCGAAGGCCATCATGCCCGGACGAGATCCCGGAGGTGCGATCATCACGATGCTCACCGGAATTGCGGGCAGCGTGATCGGCTGTGGCACCGCACTTTTCTTCTGGCGGGATATGTCCATCGATCCGATCAGCTTCAAAGGATTCTTTGCGGCGGTATTTGGAGCCTTCTCGCTGCTGTTCTTTTATCGCCTGCTGTCCGGATCTTTTTTCAACGAGACCAGCGACACTGAGGACGGCTGGGTTCATAAACTGCGACGACGTACAAAGAAGCGCAAAGTGATCGACGACGTACTCCGCGACGCGGCGTAGCGGCGAAATCGTTCAGCGTGCCTCAAAAACGGGGGGGGCCGCAACCAACAATACGCCGGATGAGGAAAGAGTATTCGGTGTTTCAGGCCTTTGGGAAAGGCTTTACAGCGCTGCTCTTCAGGCCAACTGTCAGTTGTTTCCTGCCCCGGTTTTCTGAAGCATGATCAGTTGACGCCATCGTGCTGCCGCTTGGGGCCCGTCGCCACTTTTCGCCGTTCCGCGATCTGCGACTCCCAATCGGAAATCATGCCCCGCATCCGTTCGCGATCCTGATCGTCGGGCTGGCATTCCAGTAATGCGAGTCGCAGCTGCCGAATGGCTTCACGTTCCTGGCCGCGAGCGTGGACCGCGAGTGCCATCTGGATCCGCAGCACGGGGAGCTTTGGGTACTGTGCAATTGCATGCGTCCAGAGTGTCTGCGAATTCTGCCAGACAGGCAGATGGTTTAATGTAAGGTTCAGACAGGCAGCAAGAATCCCCACGACGACCATGCCTCTCAAACTGTTGCCGATCAGTTGCACCAGACCGTTTGATTCCGCTTCTGCAAAACGGATTACGCGATGTACAGCACCAGCCGCCATGGTGAACACGATGATGCTGGGCAGGTACAAATAGCGATCATTCATCAGAGTGGTAATGCGGAAGAAGTTGAGTACAGGAAAGAGCAGCAGAAAAAAGCTGACGGCCCCCAAAATCCACAGCGGCTGTGTCCTGCGAACGCGCCAGAACGCATAGCCCACAGCCATCCACGCAATGCTCCCGATCACGACTGCCATACCTATGCCACTTGTTGGCGGATCATACATGACGCACAGGTCCGTCGGGCAGCACAGCATTCCGATGTACTGCCAGAGAATTGTGACATCGATCGCCATAATGTGCAGCAGACTGAAATCCATGTGTCCGCGCACACCGCCCAGGACGGAATTCTGGACACTCGCCGTGTAGAACAACAGCAGCAGTGAGAGTAAACCAGGAATCACCTGTCGCGCGATTGCAGGGGCCGTTTTGTCACGACGGATGAGCACATCATACAGCAGCACGATGGGCGGAAACACGATCGCCAATGCCTTTGAAAGCAGAGCGGCGATCAGGAGCCCGATGTACCATGCGTCCTGCTTCGGAGTTACCTCCGGGCGAAGCCGTATGATCGACGCCCACAGCATGAACAAACTGCACAGCAGTCCTTTGCGAGAGGAGATCCACACCACACTTTCAATCTGCACGGGGTGGATCAGAAACAGGGCTGCCGCCAGCCAGGCGACGAAGCGGTTACCGGTAAGCTGTTTAAGCAGGAGAAATACCAGCACGCCGTTGGCCAGATGCAGCAGCACATTCGTCGCGTGATAACCGCACGGGTTTTTGCCCCACAACGTGTGGTCAATCAGGAACGAAAAAATCGTGAGCGGTCCATAGTTTCTGGTCACCGTTTCTGTGGCCACTCCCCACAGATTTGAGGGGGACCAGCTCGTGATTAACTCGTTGTGCGTTACATAGGTCACATCATCCCAGTTGACGAAGTCGAACGCGACGGATTGCCAAAACGCGATCAGTCCGATTAAGACCAATGCCCCGCTTTGGAAAAATGTTTGATGACGTTTCAGGATCTCTGGCATGTTGGACTCGCCTCCGGGATTTCTGCACGGCGCACTTTCAATATGCAACGCCGCACTATCAACCTGGCACGAGAAGCAGGGCCGACGTTCACTTTCTGCCACAGCGTTACAAATCTGAACCAGCTCGAATCTGCGCAATCAGCATAATCGTCATTCTTTGTGCAGGATGCACAGACGCAGTTGTCGGCCGCTGCGATTCAGCGTTGTCAGTCACATGCGTTCTGAATTTCGGCCGGAGATTCAGAATCTTCTGACGTGTTGCATTTCGGAAACTATGCTTGCCGGAGTTGCTTATTCAGCCGCCTTAACCAGCGGATTGAAGCGAGGTGTGTGATATTGCACGCGTTTTGAAGTGCGATTTGCAAAAGGAACTACCGTTAGATTCCATCGAGAGATTCACGACGATGACGGACCGACGATTCGGCAACAGTGGTTCAGTTCTGTTTGCCGTCACGATTTTTACCAGTGCATTCCTGCTGTTTCAGGTGCAGCCTTTGCTGGCAAAATTTATTCTGCCATGGTTCGGCGGCACACCGGCTGTCTGGACGATGTGTATGCTGGTGTTCCAGATGCTGCTGTTTGGCGGATATGCCTACGCGCACCTGTTGTCGCGGATCAAGAGTCATTCCCGGCAGGCGCTGATTCACGCCAGCCTGCTGACGCTTGCAGCTCTCACACTGCCCGTCGTACCGGCTGCTGAATGGAAGCCGACCGGTGATGAAGCACCCAGTCTGCGGATTACCCTGCTCCTGCTGTCCACGGTCGGCATGCCCTATTTTCTGCTGTCGTCGACCGGGCCATTGCTGCAAAACTGGTTCAGCAAAGCCTGTCCCGGGGCGTCACCGTATCGGCTGTATGCTCTTTCCAACATCGGCTCACTGCTGGCATTGATTTCCTTTCCGTTTGTGTTCGAACCAGCGTTTTCATCGACGGCTCAGGCATGGTTGTGGTCAGTGCTGTTTTTGATTTTCGCTCTGTCCTGCCTGATGTGCAGTTGGAAAACCGCAATGGCGCCAACGCCGGCGGAAACTGGTACCGAGGCATCCCTGATTCCACAAACAGCAGATGTTGTCCCGCTGCCGCGTATTCGCTGGCTGATTCTGGCAATGCTGCCGTCGATTATGCTGCTGGCAACCACAAATGAAGTCTGTATGAATATTGCTGTGGTACCCTTTCTGTGGATCATTCCGCTGACGCTGTACCTGTTGAGCTTCATACTGACCTTCGAATCGGATCGCTTCTATCGGCGCCGTCCGATGACCCTGCTGACGGCCTGCAGTCTGTGTGCGACGATGTTGATGCTGTCACGCGGAAGCATGTCCGGCGTTGTCTTCCAGATCGCTCTGCTGTTTGGCAACCTGTTTGTCGTCTGCATGTTTTGCCATGGGGAACTGGTACGGCTGAAACCTGATCCCAAACAATTAACAGCGTTCTATCTGACGATGTCCGCCGGAGGCGCAGCTGGAGGCCTCGCCGTTGGTCTGCTGGCACCGTTGATTTTTAAGGGATACTTTGAACTCCCTTTGGCGCTGGTGGCCTGCCTGCTCATCTGTATTGGAACGTTTCTGCGAGACGACAAACAGTTCCAGCAGCGTGTGCCACCGAGGACGACGCGGAACATGGGAGCAACTCTGCTGAGTTTGTGTTTTGTGTACTTCACCTGCTTTGCTCAGCATGCCCCTGATGTGCTGGACGTCAAACGCAACTTCTACGGTGTCTTGCGAGTTGAAAACGATGTGCTGGAATCAAACGCACGACCGATGCGGGATATTGTGCATGGCTGCGTGGTCCATGGTCGACAATTTGTCGATCGGGACGGTCGCTACCAGCCATCCACATATTACTCGCAGTCGTCGGGCATCGGCAGGACACTCCTGACCGTTGATGTTGACCGTCCGCGGCGAATGGGTGTCGTAGGTCTTGGGGCCGGGACGCTGGCCGTCTACGGGCGAAGTGGCGACGCCATACGATTCTACGAGATCAACCCGGATGTCATTGACCTGGCTCAAGAACACTTCACGTTTCTGGACGATTCTCATGCCGAGATCGATATCATTCCCGGTGATGCGCGTCTCGTACTGGATCGAGAGACTGATCAGAACTTCGATGTATTGGTCCTGGACGCGTTTTCAGGTGACGCCATTCCGGTGCACCTGCTTACGTCTGAAGCGATGCAGATTTATATGCGACATTTGAGTGCAAAGGGCATTCTGGCGGTACATATCTCTAATTCGTATTTCGATCTTGAGCCGGTTGTTCGAGCGCTGGCCAGCGAATCCGGCCTGGAAGCGCGCGTGCAGAAGTGTGCTCAGGGGGCGGACGGCGGAGTTGCATTCAATTCCGTCTGGATGCTGCTGTCGAATGATGCCGCATTTCTGAATACTGTGTGTGGCCCCGACGCTTCAAAAAACACTTCCCACCGCGTCGTCTACTGGACTGACGATCACAACAATCTACTGCATGTTCTGCGATAATCGCCGGGCGAATTCCGTAGTCTGTCGCCCAAAGTCCATGGTCCGATATGTCCCAAACGATTCGGTCGAAGGAAAACAGATCTGAACCGCGAATGAACGCGAATGAACGCGAATAAAGTCAAAATACCAGGAATCCTCTTTGTCCTTTTGCCTTGATCTGCGAGCGCGGAAAAATTTAACCGGGATCTGAAACCCATTCACACCGTATCACTGCAGCCATTCGCGTCTATTCGCGTTCATTCGTGGTTTAAATACTGGTTTTCCACCGCGTACTTGCATCGGCAAGGCCGACCGGCCGCGGTCCGCGACCGCACCGTAGCCGTCGGTGTATGCATCAGATAAGTGTTCACCACATTCGCTGCGCGGAACACTAATCTTCGCTGATCGAACACTAATAACCGATACGCCCCAACGTCACCTTGAGCCTGGAGATTATCTACTGACGTGTTTCTCCAGAAACTTTACCGCCTGGTTTTCGTATCCACGCACCCCTGCCGCTGTCTCTGGCTGAAATCATTTCCCCCGGGATCCAATCAGCGGTATCATGGTACTGTTGATATTTTTGGCACTCAAACAGTGTCGACAGAATTCGGGAGAGACAAACATGATCTATCGATTCCAGGCAAGCCTGTTCGCAACCGTGCTGGCGATCGTCGTTACCGCAACACAAATTTACGGTGGCGACGAGGCAGGTTTGGCCAAAGACCAGCCGAAAACAGAGGCGTCCTCGGGTGAGGTTGCCGCCGACAAAGACGGCTGGAAATCACTCTTCAATGGCAAGGATCTGGACGGCTGGAAAATCACCAACTTCGGCGGCGAAGGCGAAATTTATGTTGAAGAGGGGGCCGTTGTGATTTCACAGGGATCTGATCTGTCGGGAATTCACACCGAGCGGGAGCTCCCAAAGTCCAACTATGAAGTGCAGTTCGAAGCCCAGCGGGCCGCAGGTAACGATTTCTTCGCAGGCCTGACTTTTCCTGTCAAAGACAGCCATTGTTCACTCATCGTGGGTGGCTGGGGCGGTGGAATCTGCGGGCTTTCCAGCTTAAGCGGCATGGATGCGTCTGAGAACGAAACGACCAGCTATCGCGACTTTGAAAAAGGCCGGTGGTACCGGATTAAACTCATCGTGACGGACGATCATATCAGTGCCTGGATCGACGACAAGAATATCGTTGATGTTGACACCACCGGCCAGCGGATCGGAACACGCTTCGAAGTGGACCGCTCAAAGCCTTTCGGATTTGCCACCTGGCAGACAACGGGAAAGCTGCGTGATATCAAAATTCGCTCACTGCCGGCGGCCGAAGCGAAACCAGGAGAAACCGGCTCTGCAAATTAATGACAGGTTATTTTGCAAACAACGCGTCAACGAACCCATCCGGATCGAATAGTTCGATGTCGTCGATTTGTTCACCCACACCGATGTACTTCACAGGAAAACCCATTTCCTGACGGATGGCGATCGCGACGCCGCCCCGCGCTGTGCCGTCGAGCTTTGCCAGGATGAGTCCCGTGCAGCCGATCGCCTGCGAGAAACTCTTGGCCTGGCTCAGTCCATTCTGTCCGGTGGTGGCGTCCAGAACCAGCAGACTTTCGTGGGGGGCATCTGGGATGATTTTCTGCATGACGCGGCGGATTTTTTCGAGTTCGTCCATGAGATTCTTTTGAGTCTGCAGACGCCCTGCGGTATCCATGATCAGATAATCAGCTCCCAGTTCAACGGCCTTCTGCACGCCGTCCCAGGCCACCGCCGCGGGATCAGAATTGCTTTCCTTGCGAACAATCGTGCAGCCTAGACGCTCGCTCCAAAGTGTAAGCTGTTCAACGGCCGCCGCGCGAAACGTGTCACCAGCCGCGAGCACCACTTTGTTGCCGTTTTTCTGCAGCAAATTAGCCAGCTTGGCGATTGATGTTGTCTTGCCCACGCCGTTGACACCGGCGACGAGAATAACCGTGGGGCCGGACGCGGCTTTGGTCAACGGCGACAACGGATTTTCCAGGTCCCATCGCACATCGTCCTTCCCTTTCAGTAATGCGACCATTTCATCATGGATCGTTTTCCAGACAGCATCAACATCAATCGTGCGACCTCCGTGGTCTGTTTTAATCCGTGCCACGATTTGCCCCGCTGCTTTCACCCCCATATCAGTGCGGATCATGCGAGCTTCGAAATCCTGCAGCAGTTTGTCATCGAGAATCTGCCCGGCTCGGAACAGATCTCGAACATCGGTTCGCAGAATCTGCTTTGTCTTCTGAAGTCCGCGTTTAAGCTTGTCGAACAGTCCCATGATCAGTTTGCTGCCACTAGTCCGCATTAGAAAGAATGAACACACCTCGCAGCGGAAGGATAACGGTCTTTGACTCCGAGACAAACGCTGCAAACGCCCGGAGGGATGGTTATTTCACGAACAGGGTTTATTCTGCCGGTTCCGGCAAGCGGCACGCGCCCGCGGCCAGCATTCCGGATCGGACTGTGTATTCGATGTTCATGGAAATCGACCGACTCACCGACAGAGTGCAGTCGCGGATGGTTGTCA
>JAGQQS010000342.1 GCA_020426105.1 Planctomycetaceae bacterium | reverse complement strand
CACTACCCCACTTTGGATATCAGGACTCGTCGGCTCGTGCACTACCCCACTCTGGATATCAGGACTCGTCGGCTGTGAATCTAGCCGCTGACCTGTTCGTCGGCGGCGATCAATAGCCTGTACGCCTCCAGTCCCGATTCTGTATGACGCAGATCATCGACAAATCCCTCGCGCTGAAGCAGACGGCCAAGACGTGCCAAAATTTGCAAATGTGTCGACGCATCCCGAGCAAGCACCAGAAAGAATAAGTCGGTCATCTGTCGGCCAGGTGCTCCAAACGGAATTCCCGATAACGTCCTGCCGAATGCAAGGATGGATTGTCCCACAGCGTCAGGCAAAGGATTTCTCGGATGCGGGATGGCGACGCCGTTGTCAAATCCGGTGGACATGACGTCCTCTCGCTCTTTGACGGCTTTAAGGATCGAGGCCGGATCCCAAACCTGCCATGTGCGACCGGCAACTTCAATCAGTGCCTGCAGCACAGCGGGTCGAGTTCCCGCATCCAGCGGAACTTCGCAGGTGTCGGGATGCAGAATTCCTGCAATGGGGCTCTCCATCTTCTCCTGGCCCGAGTGCTGAGACTGTTCCAGCTGGGCCAAACCCTGATCATCAAGTCCACGCAGGTCCTGCTCCAGCCAGTGCGTTATCTCGATTTCGTTGAATCGCCAGTCACCCCCAACACGCCGTCCCGGAATGATGCCTCGATTCACCAGTTTTTCTACCTGACGGCGGTCGCGGCCCAGTCGCTGAACGAGTTCATCCAGAGTATAAAAATCTCGCGACATAAACGGTTGAACCTTACGTGAAATCAGAATTGCGGAAAAACTTCAGGACTTGCCTGTTGTAAGACACCTGCTGGTGTGTACTGCGCGAGATCAGCGATCATATCCCGCGTGGCCGCTGCGACAGCGTCCTGCCACCGAATTTCGCCAAACTGTTCGGAGTACGGCTGTCGGTGCCAGGCAAAGTTGATCCCGCGCGAACTGTTGACTAGCGCCCCAAAACCATCCGTGTTGAACGCACCGGCCGCGTCGGAGGATGTGCCTCCCTGAGCGCCGTAGCCTGGGATCAGCAGCGGAACGGCTGGCATTTGTTGTCGAAGTTGCTGCAGTTGAGCAGGCCACGTCGCACCAACGACAGCCCCGACACAGCCAAACACCTGATCAGCGCTCCGCGTCGCTTCACTCAGCCGCTGTACAGTTTGGGCCACTGTTTCAAACAGCGGTCGCCCGTCGGAGATGCGATCCTGGAACTCAGCTGCCCCTGGATTGCTCGTGCGGACCAATACATACAAACCTGCATTGCGCTGGTGTGCCAGATCCACAAATGGCTGCAGAGCATCCGTTCCCAAATATGGATTGATCGTGAGGGCATCGGCGGGCCATGCGGCGGCCTCGGGGTCTTCTCCAGCCAGCCAGGCGTCGGCGTAGGCTTCAGCGGTCGATCCGATATCACCGCGTTTTGCGTCAGCGATCACGATCAGGCCGACACGACGCGCGTAACTCATCACGGAATGCAACGCTCTGAATCCGGGAAAACCCAACTGCTCAAAGAAGGCAACCTGCGGTTTGATGGCCGGGACCAGGGGAGCGACAATGTCAATGAGTTGCTTCGAAAATGATTCAAACGCCCACGCATCGCGTTCCCATCGATTTGCAGCACGTGATTTCGCAGCCGCTTGAATTTCCGCGGGCAGCAGGTCCCAGCGGGGATCGATTCCCACCAGGGCAGGCGTTTTTTGGGCCGAAATGCGCAGATTGAGGCGGGAAGAATAGTCAGGCATGGTGTTTGAAATATGCGTAAAGTGGCGTCGGAACCGAAATGGGCCATGGTGGCGAAGCTTCCGATTCTGTCGATTGTATTGTGATGAATAATAATGGCACGACCACTCTTTCGAACATTATCCGCGAATTCCGGCACACGGCTTCAGAACCGATCTACGCTTCCAGTGTCCGACAATTCCGATCTACCCTCCGAATCAGATCCCATGAGAAAACTCACCGCCATTAAAGCGTTCCTGAATTCGGAAGATGGCGCCACAGCGGCCGAATACGCGGTGATGCTCGCCGCCGTCTTTCTGGCCCTGATTGTTGGCGCCACTCTGTTTGGCGAAGGGGTTGAGCTGTGGTGGACCAGGAACAAGAATGAAATTGAAGCGATCTGATTCGTCACACTGCCTGACGAAATCTTCCATCGCCGCCTCGTACTGACCGTCGCTGTAGTTTCTGTAGGGTGTGTGTAGCGCCAGCGAAACACACGATTTCTTGTGAGCTATACCATCTGGTGTGTTACGCTCCGCTGCACACACCCTACAATAAATTAACAAACTG
>JAGQQS010000341.1:1616-6419 GCA_020426105.1 Planctomycetaceae bacterium | reverse complement strand
TCAAACGTTTACACAGGACTTGCGCTTACTTCCAGCCCTGTGGCTTAAGGGCATGCAGGACCAGATCCGCCTCACAGGCAGGGCCCGTCGGCGGAGCGACGGGTGTACAGTACACCCGGCGCTCCGCCGACGGGATTGCCGACACGTTCGCACAACTACGACACATACACAGTCCAGAAGTCTCGGATATATTGATGGACGGGTTCTATGGAGAAGGCGACGTCGTCGATTTGAACAGAGACCCCTGAGCCCGATAGCCAACGATTGAGTAATCATACCAGCGCGTCCCTGCGGCGTCTCTGCGAAGTTGCTCCATGAGCAGAGGCATCGCATCAGTGGCGCGCCGTCGGGCTGCGGCCTGGGCGTCGCCCCATGTCAACAGCAGGACAACCAGTGTTTTGGGTTCGGAAAAGGATTTGCTGGATTCGAACAGCCGGGCCGCAAGATCCGCATCGCTGGAGAAATCACTTAAAAATGTCTGCTGGCTGTCCGTAATCAGCGCCTGACCATTTTCCTGAACGTGAACTTCCCAGACCGTGACGTGCTTCTGCATTTCATCCACCTGCAGCATGAAACGAAAGATTTCTTCCCCGCGGGACTGCATCAGTTTCTGAACTCGTTCCGTGGCGCCCTGTAGTTTTTCGGCGTCATCACGGGAACCGGATGTGTGCAGCTTCAGTATTTCGGCCATCGCGTTCCCGGGCAGGTTCAGCGCTTCCGCCAGCATCGATCCAATCTGATGATGCTGGTCCACAATGCTGCGAAATTTTTCGTCATAGGTTTTGGCCAGTTCTGCCAGTGCTGCTTTCTGTGCCGAAACATCCTTCTGCAATTCCTGCCGACGGGTTTCAAGCTTTGCTTCGTCTTCGGCCAGTCGGGCATTGAACGCCTGTTCGCGGGCCTCCAGCGCATCCTGAGCCGCAACAGATCGATGACGGTTCTCAATGTACTGCGAAAACATCACGATCAGCAGCAAATCAAGCAGAGGTGTAAGCTGCAGCGCAAGCCGACGTTTGGACGTCATCTGGTCACGCCCTCCGAACGTTGCGATGCCAGCCCCAGCTCACGCTTCGCCCGTGCCACCATTTCACGCACATGCGTGCGGCTGTCTGTGAGTCGATTGAAGCGGATTTCCAGAATACTATTGACGAACATCAGCACGATAGCCGCAAACAGACCGGTAAAGGTGGACCAGATCGAATCCCCGAATCGCTCCATCACCACATTGACCGTTGATGCCGACTGCACCCCGGCGTCGGCCTGCAGAGCTGATCCGATCGCCAGCACAGTCCCCAGCACCCCGCTCAGAGGATACGCTTCAATCATCGTGCGCGCCACATGAGTCGCTGTTTCGAACGACAGGGATTCCAGATACCTTCGTTTTTCGTCCAGAATCTGCATCCGTCGCAGACATTCAGCGCGGTCTTCACTGCGGCTGTCGTCCGAAAGCACGTCATTGACGTCCTGAACAAAAGCATCGATTTGAGTCGTCAGCGGGACTCCACGCTCCAGGACACTGCGATGTTTCAGTCCACGAGTATAATCGTCAAGAGTACCGGCAATCACTCGCAGATCTCGACCGCACCAACTGCGAAGAAAAGAAAAGTACACCAGGTGCAACAGGGCCGCGATGGCAATGACAGGAGTAGACAGGCTGGAAAAAAACTGCAGCCATTCACCGACATTGCCTGATTGCGGAATTTGAAAGGGCATGAAGAACGCTCACAGGATGCGAAAACGGGATTTTGGCGATGGGGTGGCGGATGCCGCCTGGACGGGCAACGCTGTGCAGCATTATATGTAGCAGAATTCGCGAGAATTCTGATTTCAACCATTTTCAGCTTCAAAATGCTGCAGGGCATTGCGGGACGGGGAGGGTAGTCCGAAGTCGCCCCAAAAGTCCAGATCCAACGAGTATCTGCCGGCCCTGGATAAACCGGATTCTACAATCCTGGGGGATTTGACGCCAAAACCGATCATCGACAACAAGTCGTAACGGTTGTGCACCGTGCGCCACTGTTTTCCGGACGACGATGCGGTTCGATCAAGCGATTATGCGGGCATCAACGGGAATTCTGAGTTCCGATTACGCATAGCTGTGCGGAATGCGCCTCAGGTGGCAACGCTAGCGTTCAATTCGAAATACCGGCCTGTGCGAGCACGCATCAAACTTGTGAATTTTTTGCGCAGTGGCGTCGATTCTGAGAACCATAAGGAGGACATTATGCTTGTACTTTCACGGCAGAGCGACGAAACGATCATCATCGGTGATAACATCCGCATCACCATCGTTGAAGTCAGGGGTGATAAGGTTCGAATCGGAATAGATGCCCCGCGCGATGTGGCGGTCCACCGCCAGGAAATCTATGACGCAATTCGCCGTGACGCAGAAAACGCAGCGCGTCCTGTCTGAGTGGCGTGCAAAATTGCCAAAATCAATGCAGAATGGCCTGTGGAGGCAGACTCCGCAGGCCATTCTGCGTTTCCCGGTACGGTATAACGCGTTTTGCCCGTCAATGCGTACTTCAGCCGGGAGACAACTATGCGGCGGCATACTTTCACATTCGCTGGACAACTCATCCTGATCCTCCTGCTGGCCAGCATCGGCAGGGCCGCGACACCGAACAGCGACTCTCAGCAGTTGCCACAGCGAGAACCGGACGCGCAGTCCGGCCCGGTGCCACTTGCTGCACTTCCGGCAAAGCTGCAACGCGAACTTGAAGGGGCCACGCCGCTCAATCCCGAAGGCACAGTCCTGCTGAATGTAAAACGCAAAAGCGTCATCCTCCGCACGGAAGTTGCCTGTCGCGACTGCATTCTCGAAATGCTCCTCGTGCCCGAGGGTAATCGCGAACACGAAACAATTCTTCGAATCCGATCGAAAGCATACGTGATTCACACGGCCCTGCTGGCCTTGGGACTGGAACCGGGAAAGCCTGCCGAATTCTCGCCCGACTTCGTCGCGCCCACCGGGCCGACGATCCATCTGCAGATGTTGTGGCAGGATGACGAAGGTGTCCTGCAGCGGGCAGACGCCTCTGAGTGGGTTCGCCACAACGTGCATCGCTACTACTCGGCGCCCTTACCGGGGCCACCGCCAGGACTGAAAATGCCTTATAAGAATCTGCGCTGGGACAAGTTCAACAACGAAATCCTGTGGTACGGGCCGATGACCGAAGAAGATCGTACCGATCTGCTTTCGAAATGGAAGAAGGACGAATACCAGAAGGCGATTCAGTCATTCTTCGAAGAAGGCAAGTCCCGGCCGATGAAAGCGTCATTTGTCTTCGTGGGCAGCAGCATTTACAAAGATGAAGAGACCGGTGAGGAGTTCTACCAGGCGGAAGGCGGACATCTGATTTGTACGTCGAACTTCCCCGATGCGCTTCTGGATGTTCGCGAAGAAAGCTCGGCCAGTGATGGTGGGCAGACCTACGAAGCATGGACCGAAAACATTCCTGCTGTGGGCACGCCGGTGCTGCTGGTGCTGACTCCGGATAAAGATGCCGGAAAATCGGCCGCACCGGATTCTGGAAACCGGGGCAGATCCACGCCACCTGTGGAAAAGAATTCGAAAGTTCGCTGAAATGATTGATACTCACTGCCACCTCGATGCAGAAGCATTCCATCAGGAAATAGACGCGGTTTTGCAGCGGGCCACCGACACAGGTGTCGAGTCCATTCTGACCGTAGGCACGACACTGGAATCCAGCCAGGCGGCCATCGTACTGGCAAATCGTTACAGGTTTGTTCGGGCGATCGTTGGCATTCATCCGAATTATGTGCTGACAGCGAAACCGGGTGACTGGGAGCGAATCGAAGAACTCGCCACACATCCGGCTGTCGTTGCCGTGGGCGAAACGGGACTCGACAAATACTGGGACCATACACCGCTGGAACAGCAACAGGACTATTTTGTTCGCCACATCGAACTTTCGAAACGCATCGGCAAACCTTTTGTGGTGCATTGTCGCGAGGCCGACACTGAAGTGCTGGAAATCCTGAAAACCGAATCACAGCGCGGACCATTCATGGGAGTCATGCACGCTTTTTCGGGCGATGCACAGATGGCGGCGGAATGTCTGCAACTCGGCATGTACCTGTCTTTTGCCGGGATGCTGACATTTCGGAAGAATGATGCCATGCGCGCTGTGGCCGCCACCGTGCCGCTCGATCGATTGCTCGTCGAAACCGACGCTCCCTATCTGGCGCCGCATCCGAACCGCGGCAAACGCAATGAACCCGCCTGGGTTCGCCTCACCTGCGAATGCCTGGCCACGGTTCATGGACTGACGCCGGAGGCGATGGACGCACAAACGACGTCCAATGCCAAGCGCCTGTTTGGCCTTGACCACGCGGCTCAATGAGCCCGGCCGCCATGATCGTTGATCGTACAAGGCAAGCTGACTGTGCATCGCAAGCTGACTGTGCATCGCAAGTTGCTGGCGAGCGGAGGGCGTAGGCCTACCGAGTGCTTCTGCATCGCGTGGGTTAAACGGTTGGCGTCAATCTCAGGAATCGCAACTCGGCGGGCTGAAGCCGCACGGCTCTCCGTAAGGAGCAAGTTCACTAATTTTATGGTTTCAACTGCCATCGTTCATCAAAGAAATCAGCCGCCACGACTTTGCCAGGCCAGACGGTGTCGGGTGGCGTGTTAAGATCAATCACAGCCCAGTCCGGCAGCATCGGAACCTGGCGCGCGTTGTTAAGGTACGCGTAGTCTCGGAACGTGAAGCTGCTGTTGAGCACCACATAGCGGCTCAGGTTCAGTGGGTTCGGATGAATCAGAATCGGAGCATGGTG
>JAGQQS010000341.1:0-1506 GCA_020426105.1 Planctomycetaceae bacterium | reverse complement strand
TTGGACGACTGAATCATCTCGTCGGTTAGATCAACGTCGTTGACGACTCGCGCATCGCCTCGAAAATGCCGCCGCCAGTGTTCGATGGCCCGAGTCAGTTCGACATCCGCCCATTTGCCTACGGCTTCATTGGTCGCTGTGCCGGTGGGACGCACGAAGATGAAGGAGTCCATGAAAGCATCGTCAATCGGGCCCTGGAGACTGTGGCGTTTGCGAAGGCTTGTGTCCTCTGCGACGACTTCCTCCCATTCCTGCTGCGCGTTTCTGCGAAATCTGCCTTGAAAGGAACCGTCACTGAATACCCGGAGTTCTAAAGGTTTCTCTTCGCCACCTGGTCCCGCGATGGGCTCGCCGTCGTCTCCCAGCGAAAGGACAACAACGACTGGCACACTTTGAGGAGAAAGTGCCCCTGCCGGGAATTGGATCGTAAAATCAGTGATGTTAGGGAAAACCCCAACAGTGAGGAGCGTCGCTCCGTGTGGACCATGTTCCATCCACGCCTTCAACGTGGCCGGTGCCCAGTGTTCACCAAGGGCGTTCACTGTCACCCAATCCGCTTTGTAATATCTGAGGGAATGCGTCGTGAAGAAAAAATCCTGACGAATTGTGTTCCGGCCCCTTTTTGCCAACTCGTTGAGACTCGCGCCGATAACATGTTTTGATTCTGCATCGAACTTGTGTCCCATGGCTTTGCCGATGACGTGCCGCAATCGGATTCCCTGGTTCGCCAGCGCCTTCTCCATCACATCCGCTGCCTGCTTCTGTGAATCATTTTCACCGCTATACGCAATCGTGGGGCAGTGATTCAGATTGAGGGCCCATTTGTCGCAGTCGTAAAGATTCCACAACGCTTGCTCCCATGGCGTCGGCTTCAGTTCTTCCTTCTGAAACACTTTCAGAAACTGCGGCGTTTCGGAAAATCCGGCTCCGGGATTCGCTGCGAACCAGCGATCGGCGTAGTGCGTCGCGAACTGCCAGCACGCCGCACCGCCCATGGAAAAACCTCGGACACTGATCCGGTCTTCATCAATGCGATAACGCTCTTGAACATCCTCCAGAGCCTCCAGCACATCAACTTCACCCGCGAACTTGAACGCGTTGCAATAGCGGCCATACGGATGCAACATGATGGTATGATCCGGAGTAAACTCGCCAGGGTTGTGCATGCGGTCCCACAGGAAATTCACTTCGCTCAGCTTTTCGCCACGGCCGTGAAACCAGATATCGCAGCGCGACGGCACGCTGTGATCGATGGCATACGTCGGCGGAATCACCATGCCATAGGGCTGCACGGTGTTGTCAATCCGGCTGATGTAACCTCGCACGACAAGTCCCTTTTGAGTAATCCATTCGGGCTGGCCGGCCTGCAGCTGCTCGGCGCGCTTTACGCCTTCGGCCAGCAGAGCGTCTGCCTTGTCGAATTCCTTGACATCAAAAAACTCGTTGTAGTCGAGTGCACATCGCACCGCGCGTTCAAAGATCATGACGTCTGAAAGTAACGCAGTC
>JAGQQS010000340.1:4514-7192 GCA_020426105.1 Planctomycetaceae bacterium | reverse complement strand
CGAATCGCTCGACTGCGGCAAGATTTTCACGCAGGCCGTGGCCGATGTGCAGAACTTTGTTGACACATTTCGGTATTTCGCGGATCTGTCTCAGGCCGTAAATTATCGACAGGTCATCGCCGTAAAACATCATGAAGCGTGGGTGGCACGTCATCCCTGGGGGGCCTGTGGATTCATTATTCCGTGGAACTTTCCCATGCTGCTTGCTGGCTGGGGTCTTGCTCCGGCTCTCGCGGCTGGCAACACCTGCGTCCTTAAACCAGCGGAAGATACGCCGCTGTCGGCGCTATACCTTTGTAAAATTGTGGAAGAGCTGGATTTGCTTCCACCAGGCGTTCTCAACGTTGTCACTGGACTGGGCGAAACCGCGGGTGCCGGATTGTCGCAGAATCCAAAGCTGCGACGGATGAGTTTCACGGGTTCGCCGGAAGTGGGTCGCATGGTGGCAGAAGCCGCCGGACGCAACCTGATTCCCATCAAATGTGAGCTCGGCGGAAAAGGTGCCGCGGTGATATTCAACGATGTGGATATCCAGGAGACGGCAGAGAAGCTTGTACAGGCAATTACGTTTCATAGCGGTCAGGTCTGTTGCGATGCCACTCGCTGGCTGATTCAGCGCGATATCTACGATGACTTTGTTGATGAATGTATAACACGAATGAAGTCCGTACAGATTGGCTACCAAATGGACCGCGACGCGCAAATGGGGCCATTAGTCAGCGCCAAGCAAAGGGCGCGTGTGCTGGGTTATCTGCAGAAGGGTGTTGCTGGCGGCGCTGATCTGATTTTGGAAGGCGGCGAGGCGCAGGTGCCGGGTAAAAAGGGATTTTATGTCAAGCCCGCACTGCTGGCCGGTTCGCTCAACAATGTGGCTGCTCGGGAAGAGATTTTTGGCCCGGTCGCATTTCTCGCCCCTTTCTCCAGCGAAGAAGAAGGCGTGCGTCTTGCCAACGACACGGACTACGGCCTCGGAAACAGTGTCTGGTCACGTGATTTGCAGCGATGCGCGCGAGTTGCCGAAGCATTCGTGGCGGGCAATGGATGGATCAATGCGCATAACGTGATCGTCCATGGAGTGCCGTATGGTGGTGTCGGTAAAAGTGGCATGGGAGGCGGCGTGATCAGCCCCGACACGTTGAACGATTACCTGCGACCGATTTCCGTTGTGAGGCCGCTGCAGTGAACTGAGACTACGTGAAAGGCATTAATCCTTGAACGACCTGGTGGCCGCCCGCAACACCTGCTGCGGGCGGCTTTCTGTCCCATTTCGGAAGGTCATGAATTACCATGCCCGGAGCCCCCAAAGCTAACATGCGCCGCTGGAAGTTTGCGGACTTTGCTGACATTGCCGGTGTTCCGTGCCCTTGCGGAACTGCTCGCCGAGCGTTCACCGACGTCGCGGAGTTTCCAGGAACCATCCATATCACAGAAATCTCTGCGGACGCTCAACGGCATTACCACAAGAAGCTGACTGAAACATACTTCATTCTGAAGTGTAATCAGGACGCACACATGGAACTGGACGGAGAACTGATTCCCGTTTGGGAGCGACAGTGTATCGTTATACCACCCGGTGTGCGGCACCGTGCATCAGGCAGAATGACAGTCCTGATTATTGTTCTGCCAAATTTTGACCCAGCCGATGAATGGTTCGATTGAAGCACAGAGATTCCTGCTACATCCCTGATCTGCTGTTTTTTGCAGATAACCAGCTCGTGCATTCCGGTTTCGCGCTCGTCGCCGGCCCCACGGCCCGCAGAGAAGGAATGATCTCAAGGCAGTAGTCTTGTCGTGTCGGGACTCAAGGCCTAGAATTCGGCACGCGATTCGCTGAATCGTGAAATTCAGTGAGTTTCGGCGTTGAACTGTCAACGTGGCATACCGGCAGGGAAGCTGGCAATTGCTGTCTATTCTGAAAAACTGGACAGCAAAAGATCCGTTTATCTGGATTGGGACCTAAAGTTATCAGAACGCCCTCGGTTTTCTGGCGTTTTCAGATTGTGTGAATTTTCGTAGCGTACGTCGGCTAAAATTGAGTTTGCATTGGGGGGCTGGCCTCCAACACAACAGATTTTTGCAAACCATGCGTTGGGTATGGCGGCGGAGTTCGTTGCGGGGTTGAAGGATTATTCGAAGCGAGGAAGTCGAATGTACGAGCGATTTACAGACCGAGCCCGGAAAGTGATGCAGCTGGCCAATCAGGAGGCGCAGCGTTTCAACCATGAGTACATCGGCACAGAACACGTTCTGCTGGGCCTCGTGAAAGAAGGTTCAGGCGTCGCCGCGAACGTTCTGAAAAACCTGGACGTAGATTTGCGGAAGATTCGGATCGAGGTCGAAAAGATTGTTCAAACCGGACCAGATATGGTCACGATGGGCAAGTTGCCGCAAACACCGCGAGCGAAGAAAGTCATCGAGTATGCGATGGACGAAGCGCGGAATCTGAATCACAATTATGTCGGCACTGAGCATTTGCTGCTCGGCCTGCTTCGGGAGCAGGAGGGCGTCGCTGCTCAGGTGTTGATGAATCTCGGCATGAAGCTGGAAGACGTGCGCGACGAAGTCCTGAATCTGCTGGGACACGGGATGGAATCCGCAGAAGCGGGCTCCGACGAACGCGGTGGAAGCGGTGGCGGTGCAGCGGCAGGTCAAAAAGGTGCCAGTCGCAGCAAGACGCC
>JAGQQS010000340.1:0-4376 GCA_020426105.1 Planctomycetaceae bacterium | reverse complement strand
GTGCTGCTGGGCGAAGCTGGAGTTGGTAAGACCGCGATCGTGGAAGGTTTTGCCCAGATGGTGGTTGATGGGCAGGTGCCTGACATCCTTGCTGATCGCCGCATCATTGTACTTGATCTCGCGATGATGGTTGCCGGAACCAAGTATCGTGGTCAGTTCGAAGAACGCATCAAAGCGGTCATGAACGAAGTTCGTCGTGCCCGAAATACGATTTTGTTCATTGATGAGCTGCATACGCTCGTTGGGGCCGGTGGGGCTGAAGGCGCGATTGATGCGTCAAACGTACTGAAGCCCGCGCTGAGCCGTGGGGAAATTCAGTGCATCGGCGCGACAACTCTGGATGAATATCGAAAGTACATCGAAAAAGATGCAGCTTTGGAACGCCGATTCCAAACCGTGATGGTTGAGCCGCCCTCCGCCAAACAGGCGGTTGAAATTCTCAAGGGCCTGCGTAGTCGTTACGAAGAGCATCATCGTGTTCAAATTACAGATGATGCGCTGGAGACGGCGGTTGAAATGTCAAATCGCTACATCACTGCCCGCTGTCTCCCGGACAAGGCAATTGACGTCATCGACGAATCGGGTGCACGGGTGCGACTAAAATCCATGGTTCGCCCACCGGATCTCAAGGAGCTGGAAGAGGAAATTCAACGGCTCAACACCGCCAAAGAAGAAGCCGTCGCTGAACAGAAGTTTGAGAAGGCAGCGTCGTTCCGGGATCAGGCCGACAAGCTGCGGAAGAAGAAAGATCAGCTCACAGAAGAATGGCGTGAAAAGTCACGACAGACAGACGGAGTTGTGGATGCTGAAGTCGTGGCCGAAGTCGTCGCAAAAATGACGGGCATTCCCCTGACCCGACTTTCCAGCGAGGATGCGGTGCGACTCCTGCAGATGGAGGCCGAGTTGCACAAACGCGTGATCAGTCAGGATCAGGCGATTACTCAGGTCTGCAAAGCGGTTCGTCGCAGCAGAAGCGGATTGAAAGATCCGAAACGGCCAACCGGTGTGTTTCTCTTTTCCGGGCCAACCGGAGTCGGCAAAACATTACTCGCCAAGACGCTGGCTGAATTCATGTTTGGCGATCAGGATGCGCTGATTCAGATCGACATGTCCGAATACATGGAGAAACACAACGTCAGTCGTCTGATTGGAGCCCCCCCGGGTTATGTCGGGTACGAAGAAGGCGGGCAGTTGACCGAAAAGATCCGACGTCGCCCGTATGCAGTTGTGTTACTGGACGAAATTGAAAAAGCACACCCGGATGTGTTTAACATGCTGCTCCAGATCATGGAAGAAGGCCATTTAACCGACAGCTTCGGTCGTCGAGTGGACTTCAAGAATGTGATTCTGATCATGACGACCAATGCGGGAGCCAGCAAGATGGCTCATGGCGGAAGCATGGGGTTGCATACACTGCGTGAACGTGATCAGGAAAAATCATACGACGATATGAAAACAAACCTGATGCATGAGCTGCAGCGACAATTCAAGCCGGAGTTTCTGGGGCGGCTCGATGAGGTCGTTGTATTCCGCAAGTTGACACGCGATGAACTGAAGAAGATCGTCGATATCGAACTTGAAAAAGTCTACGACCGGTTAAAAGAACGCGGGAAACGACTGGTGCTTACCGATGATGCGCGTGGTTATATAATCGACAAAGGTGAAGTAGATGACGGTCTCGACTACGGGGCTCGTCCTCTGCGCCGCAGTGTCGAGCGATTTATCGAGGATCCTCTGTCAGAAGAATTGCTGCGGGGAACCTTTGATGGTCAAAATGTGATTCACGTCGAACTGGTTGAAGTCGCCGATCAGAAGCAGCTGACATTCAATGGCAGTGCAGAAGATTCCGGCAGCGAAGAGAAAGCTGCGGCAGCCGCCTCAGCGTGATCCTGGAAGTTGAGTTCGTTCGAGTGCCGGGCGCAGATTTGCAGTGCCTTTCGCGTCAGGGAAACTATTGGAGTTCTTCTGGCAGACTGGCTCTGCATCGTCTCAATTAAACTCAGAAGCATTCAAGCGGATCGCTGAATTTCCTGGGGTGAACAGGACTTTGTAGTGGAGTATCAGAACCATGACCGGGTACACGGTGCATACCGGAACCAGCAAGAAATTCGTTTCCGGCTGGGACCGGGTGTTTTCGGAAAAGAAAAGTTCACAGTCCGATAAGGGCACTGCGAAGAAGAGCAAAAACACAGCTCAAAAGAGAAAGAAGAAGTAGAAACCAGCGCAGCAGCAGCACACTGACAGCGTGCTGGTTGCGATCGTGGCAGGTTGCATGGAGGCTCCGTCCCCCGCGTTTCTTGTTGAGCGTGTCGGGTCCAGCGTAATTAATCGGGCTACACCCGTCAGAAATCGTAGTTTTCCCCTTCTGTAATCAGCATTCGCACGGAGCCTCGAAGGTCCATCAGAAAACACCTGACGTGAATGTCCCATAGTTCGGGATCGCCGCCTGAGTCGCGGCGGTCGGCACAATGAGCCATGATTGCGTCCCGCAGGGATTTGGCGTGTTTGCGGTGTTCTTCCTCTTCCGCCAATTCGCCTTCCGCCGTATCGGGGTATTCAAATTCTGGCCCAAGAAAATGCGCGTAGGCCCCGCAATTGCGGTGCTCCATGATGTAGACATCGCGAATGTCGTGCAGTTGCACAGCGATGTCGAGGTGCTGAAAGAATACATCCCGCCATGCGGCATGTCGTGGCTGCATAACACCTAAAGACGCCCCGGCGAACACGAGTTGATCGTAGCGATTCTCCAGGTTATCGCCGTCCATAAATCCGCAAATATCATCAATCAGCCGTAAATCCATGCAGCTAAGCAGCAGCACATTTTTGCGAGGTGCCGGATAAGGGCGACGTTCGGGCAGGCGACGGTGAATTTCCATATCGATTGCTTCCTTTTTTTGTATGCGTGACTTTCCAGGTGACCAGTTGCAGCATAGATTATCGGGATTGAATTGAACCTGAAAGTCGGATATTCCGTTGCCGTATGAATCACAAATCGTTGAACCACCGTATTCAGAGTGGTCGATTGAACTCTCGCACGTCTCGCATGCTGCGATCCGCGACCTGCGGGAACAGGCTCGTAAGCGACTCGTCGATGCAGCAGAGCAGTACGTAATTCGCCTTTCTCAGGCGGCCACAACCGCTGGCCTGCTTTCAGTAGATGTCCCGCTGCTGACCGGCGATCCGATGTCTAAGCCGGTAATTATGACCGGCCATCAGCCGGTCGTGTTTCATTCGGGTCTGGCATTTAAGTACCAGATCACGGAAGCGTTTGCGATCCGGAACAAGCTGATTGCGGTCGCCGTCGTGATCGATACCGATGAAGGCGATGCCGGAACGTTTCAATATCCTGCTGCAGGGGCGTCGCCTCAGAATTCAGCGATTCATTCCAGCGGAATTCACCGACAGTATGTCACCAGAACGGCATCGCTGGCCCAGCGTCAGGGAATTTTTTTCGCCAGCCATTTGAAGTCCGGAGATGAAATTCGAGCGGAGTTCTCGTTCGTTCAGCATCAACTGTTGGAATGCGGATTGCCGAAAGCAGCGAAAAATGCTGAATCGATCGGACGGCAATATGAGTCGTTGGCCCAGATCACTGCAGACGGATTTTCGACGGCTGAAGCCAATCTGATTACACGCTGGAATGCCGGCATCGGGGGCCGAATGCTGGAACTGCCACTGTCGGCCATTTGCAGCTTTCCGGAATACATCCGTTTCATCGCGGCGATTCTTGAAAAACCATTTCAGTTTGCTGTGTGCTATAACCAGACGCTGACAGCGTTTCGCGCTGAACACCGCATTCGCAATGAGGCGAATCCATTTCCGAATCTGACCATTGAGGAGGACTGGTGCGAGTTGCCGCTCTGGGGAGTCAATCTTGCGATGGGTACACGACACGTGCTGCAGGTGCGTCGCTCATCCGACGGCATGTCACTGGAATGTAATGGCGGGCAACTTTTGTTTCTGGAGAAAGGCAATGTCGCTGAAGCGCTGACATCATTGCTGTTTGCCGGGCAATTGCTTGTACCGCGCGGGGCGCTCATTACAGCAACACTCCGACTTCTGTTCAGCGATCTGTTCGTCCATGGAACAGGCGGCGGGAAGTATGATCCCTGCACCGATGCACTGATTCAGAACTGGTGGAATATAGAACCCACACCATTTTCCGTCGCCAGTGCATCACGATATTTGCTGGCTGATGAACGCACCCGGTTGATGGAACTCAGGCAAATTGAATCACAGCTGCGCGAGATGCAATACAATCCCCAGCGTTTCCTGGGAACCCGGATTTTCTCCTCATCGCTGGAAGAGCGGCTGACCGATTTGCTTCGGCAGAAAGATAACGCGGTACAACAAATGCAATTGACGCGGGAAACAGG
>JAGQQS010000339.1:1815-4609 GCA_020426105.1 Planctomycetaceae bacterium | reverse complement strand
CCATGCCACCCATGCCGCCGCCCATACCGCCACCCATGCCTCCGCCACCCATCATGATCGGAGGAATCACCAGGTCGCCCACCTGATATACGCGAGTCTGAAGATTCTCTTCAGCATCCGCGAATGTTTTGGTGGTCAGGAACATAACTTCGTTGCGAATCATGTACGTCAGCTCGGGATCCGTCTGGCTGAGGATAATTGCGAGGGCATTTCGCAGGGTGATCCCATCCAGCTCAATATCTTTGATCATGACGTCCTGCAGGACGACAGAATCTTCTTCAAGGGCTCCGATGTCAGGCATGATCGTCATGCGGTAGTCTGCACCAGCTCCACCCCCCGATGCACCATATGTTGTGGTGAAATGAGTTGAAATCTGTTCCAGAATATCTGTGAGCGGATTCTCGCCGGGGAAGCTGAGGTTCTTGACGGGCTCGTCAAGCATTCTCTCCAGCCACAGTTCCGAAGGCTTTTCCGACCGCAGTGACACAGACTCGTATTTCTTCTTGCGGGTCAGTGTCAGAGCACGCCAGACGTCGGCTGGCGGATAGATCACAGGAGGTTCGTCGGGGAATGGAACATGCGACAATTCGACCTGGTACAGGGTTTCCAGGAATCGGTCCTGACGCAGGTTCTTCAGGCGATAGTGTTTGCTCAGCTGTCCAGCCGTTTCTGACATCACCAACGCGGCAGTGGCAGTACCGTTGCCCGGTTTCAGATCAAGCGCAGTACGAGCAACTTCTTCTGCATCTTCATACGCGTTTATGTCACCGTGTGAAGCGCGGTCAAGCAGACCACGAACCTGACTGATCAACGTCTGTAATCGCTCTTCCTCGAGCTGGATTTCGGAAAGAGTGCGTGCTTCTGCTTCTACCACAGCACGCGCTTCGCTTTCCTCGCGTCTCTGGATCGCAATCTTCTCGCGACGAGTCTGAACAAAGCTGATTGCGTCAATCACGCGCCGTTCCAGTTCATTACGTGTCTCAGGAGCAAGTTCCGGGGCTGAACGAACCGTCTGGAGAAGGTCTTTCAGTCGAGTCAAAGAAAAGTCCGGCTGTTCGTCAGCGATGTTTTTGGCTTCAGTAATCGCGGCCGTGGTTAGCTGTGTCAGTTGCTGTGTCCGAATTTGAATCCGTTCTTCGGATTGCTTCAAGATGCCGTCGTCAGCGGCGACGCTGGGCACCCCCGGAAACGCCTCGTTTTCCGGAACCGGTGGGATTGCGGCACCCAGTTCATCGATCAATGCGGTTAGTCGCACATCACCACCGGCGAGCAGGCTGGCCCGTCGAGCGATATCGAGAGCTCGTGATTCCTCACCGTTTTCAGCGAGTTGTCTTGCCGTCACAATGGATCGATTGACAGATGCTGCCAGTTCTGCCGACACGGCCTGAAAACCGTCGATTCCCACGACGGGAGAATTGATGCCATTCGATGCGGCTGCACGCTCAAACAGAATTCCGACTTCGTTCCCGCAGGTTGACGCGGCACCCGAGGTTGTCCAGTTCACGGAGTTTCCTGCGGCATCGACGGCGGCCAGCGTCAACGTCTGCGCTGGTTTTCCTTTTCCAAAAACGAGCGTATGCCGGTCCGTACGCAGCGCGATTTTTTCGGGGCTGACCAGCGTCAAATCCGAGTTCTGCGATTCCAGGTGACTTACGAATTCCGGGGCGATAGACATCGCTTCAGACAAACCGAGAGCCACTTCGTGGGCTGCAATCTGAGCCGGATGCTGACTGGTTCCGCCCGTCTGGTTCGCCAGAATCCCAGGCAGTTCGGTGTCCACTTTCGGACCGAGCAGCAAAGCATGAAACGAAATCTCTGATTTATTCATGGCTTGAACGACCTGCGTCAGGTCATCAGAGCTCAGGAGATTGGATGTACTCATTCCATCCCCGATGTAAAGCAGAGATGCAGGGGCGTCGCTGGTATTTAACGCGACAGCCTTGTTCAGACTTGTCAGAAGATCTGTCGCTCCCATTGGAGTCCGCTCTGACAGTTTCCCGATGGCGGCCGCGAATTCCAGAGTTCCAGGTTTTACAAAACCAACGGAAAGTGGTTCAAAGGTTGAATCAACGGCGATGACCTGCACCAGATGATTCTGAGGAATCGCACTGCCGAGTGACTTCAGAAGTTCGAGACTGTCGCTGCGAAACTGTCCGGTCTGGCTGGCTGAGGTATCGATCAGGATCAGATGTCGCTCAATCGACATCCCTGGATGCGGTGAACGCAGCGCGACAGCGAAATGGTCGTCTGCTTGCTGGACGTTGCGGAATACCAGGGCGTCGCGCCCTGTGTTCTTTGGTTGAGAATCTGCCATCACGGCGTGACACAAGGCCGACAAGCCAAGTCCAAGTGAACAGAAAGAACCAGCTAAATGTCGCATAAAACTCCCCTACAGGTTCTGTTGAACGAACCGTCTGTCGGACATAACCAGCAAGCAACTCGTGGAACACGGCGCAATGCGCTCATTATTCTACAGTCGTTCTCGGATAAGTAGAAAAGGAAATCCCTGCAAAAGATACGAGAACCAGGCAGACCGTATCAAGTTCGTGCATGTTGCCCTCCAAGCCGCTGAACCCCTCAAAGTCTGACACGGTCGACCTCCGTGTAATTTACGTCAATTTTTCCGATTATTCCGTCGATAATAATGCCAGATGGCGGATGATTCAGTGAGAATTCTAACAAAACCGGTTGCCGCCGGGGGCGGAGGGCTTCATGGGGCGGCAATCCGGTGATCTTTTGCTGGGGACGGCCCTGTTCGTCTGTGTGTTCAGTGCCGGGCTGTCAGGCAGGATGA
>JAGQQS010000339.1:0-1601 GCA_020426105.1 Planctomycetaceae bacterium | reverse complement strand
CTGGATGTCACCGGGGAACGCCATGTGGTGACATTGACCAACGCAGGATTGGACGACAAATCAAGCAATGTCATTGTTCCCATGCGATTTGCATCAGGAGCCGCAAATCGGCAGTGGGGTTTTTCTGCCGCCGAACGGTCGCTTCGGGCCACTGTCTCTAATCGTTCACTTCCCTGTGAGCCCGATGCCAATCTTCATCCTGCCGTTTCGAATGAGTCCCTGCCGATCAGCGCGCAGATCCAGCGTACTTTCCTGCTGCCACATTTCCGGAATACTGGAGTCATTCAGGAACCTGCCGCATGCGAACTGCTCAACGACAACAGTCGAGTTCGCTTGTACCTTGATCCTCGTCTGAAGGAAACTCACCACGTTGAGCAGCTTCGGAGTCAATGTGAATGGCTGATCTCGGCCGCAGAATCTCAGGCTCTGCCCATCACGGAAACATGGATTGGGAAGATCAGCGATGTCGATTATGACGACAAGCTGACATTTGTGATTACGAATCTCGATGAACGTACGATTCCGTCGAACGACGTCGCTCCGGTGCATGGATGTATCCGAAATATCGACTTTCAGTCTTATTCTGCTTTGGGTGGTGACATTGTTTATCTGGATGTGGCAATCCTGAATCTGCCCCAGCAGGAACAAGCATCGCTCCTGACGCATGAATTGGCCCACGCCGCGGTTTGTTCAATTCCGCTGGAACGCGAGCCCGACATGTCGAATCATCCGCTGGCGGCGCGTTCAGTTTCAGTGTTTTTCGAACGGGGCAGAGATTCCAATACTGATATACCTGGAGTTGCTGCTGCGGGAGCGGACACATCGCGCGTCGCCGTCCCTCACAAGATTCCATCCTGGCTCAATGAGGCTGTAGCGCACCTGATGGAATTGCGGTGTTTGGGCACGGCAGATTCGTCAGCATCGACATCCGGCAACTTCCAGCGACGAATCGAGCACTTTCTGGCGAATACCGCCTGTAGTCCGATTGTAGCAGCGGAGCATGTGATGAGCCCTGATGAACGACGCGGCGGAAGTCGGGGAGCAGCAACTTTATTTTTGAAGCCGTGGCTGACATCCCCGGAATCGCTGCAGAGATTCATCGAGACAGACGCCAGTCTCGATCATCGGATGGAAGTCCTCGCCGACAATTCGTTCGCAGAAATATTCAGGGACTGGACATTGTCAATGGCCGAAGTGTCCGTCAAACATCAGCCGTTGCATGCGGACTTTGTTCCGGCTGGCAATGAACAGGAGCAATTTTCATTGCTCGGGACAGCGTTCAAATGTTTCGAATGTCCGGAAGATTTTTCGATGATCGTTATCGAGTCTGACGTCGCCGCAAAACTTCAGATTTCGATCATTGAGCCCGATACTCGAGTGACTTTAGTACGGTCCATCTCAAAATACGGTGAAGCATTGCCAAAGGACAGAAACAACGATTAAACCCCTGATACAGGATGTCGGCCACTTAATCGTTTAACCCGACCCGAAGGGCAGGATTCCACGAAAACACCTCCCCTTCGGAGATCGTGCAGCTTTTAAATTGATAGTTCATAAGGCGTTGTAATGATTTGGCGGGTGGGACAAGCGGCAGCTAAGCC
>JAGQQS010000338.1 GCA_020426105.1 Planctomycetaceae bacterium | reverse complement strand
CGTTTGTCCGGCAGCGTGGCGACTCCAGCGCTGTACCAGCGCGTGTACTACGATCGCACTGCGGAAGTTGTCGATATTGGCGGCGGCCGAGGCAACGACACGTTCATTATCGATGACAGCATGGCAGCCCTCGTCGTCAGTGGTGACGAAGGTGACGACAACTTTATCATCGGGCGCGTGATCAAGACGAAGACTGTGGACGTGAATGGTCAGTCGATCGAAGTCATCGACGGTGACGATGGTGTGACGCCCGGCGTCAGCTACAACGGCGTGTTCCTCGGCGGCACTGGCGACGATTACTTCGAAGTCAACCATAACGTCGGCGTGTTGGCGTTGTTCGGCGAAGGCGGCGATGACACGTTCTTCCTGAAGGCATTGCTCCAGGCAAAAACCGGCGGCGGAACAGAGGAAGTCGGCGGCGGGGAAATTTCCGCCGGAGCAGGCGACGTCAACAACAACATTAGTGAAGGTGAAAGTAACACACTGATCAATTACCTGGAAAACAACCGCGTCGAGATCTACGGCGGCAGTGGATTTGATACCGTTGTTGTGGCAGGAACTCAGCTGGGCGACACGTTTTACATCTTTACCGATGCACAGAACCGTCAGTATCTGTACGGTGCCGGTCTGAAGCTGGAAAACATCGACGGAGTCGAAAGACTGGCCCTCGTGACTGGCGGCGGCGATGACATCATCTACCTGTACGGGCTCAAATCCACAATCAGTCTCCTGATCAACACCGGCACAGGTAACGACCAGGTAGTTGTGGGTGGCGACGAAGAAACGTTCAGCGTCACGTACCCCAAATCGAGTGCCGTGTATACGGTTGAGCAGAACGTAATCGTCGAAAAGTATCTGAATCAGACGACGAACTATAACGATTTGCAATTCAATCGGCAGACCGTCGGCCTGAATGACAAGCAGATTGCCTTCCGTGCGTTCTACAAGAAATGGGTTAAGTCGGATATCAGTGATCGGGACCTGGCCAGTGTCACCATCGACAATGTGCATTGGGCCTTGCTCGAATCGAATCTGGCCGTCGCGTTGAAGCTGTACGCGCAGGCGATTGAACTGGCGACCTCCTCACGCGCCGTGCGTTATCTGTCGAACATCGGAACGTATTTCACAAGCGGCTTTAACGCATACCTCAACGAACGCACAGGCTTCCTCGACAATGTCAACAATTTCGAACAGCTTTTACAGAACACCAATGGCGGCTCGTGGTATTTGCAGACCGTCTCTGTCCGAACGGAACGTTACGGCTTCCTGAATCTTGGCCGACGGACGATCTACAGCAGCTATCTGAACTGGGCGCTGTTGAACAATTACGCTCCTAAAATGCCCTCCGTGGTCGACTTTGAAATGTTGACCAACCTGGTCAACAAGAGCAATAAATTCTTCGCAGATGGACGGTCACTTGACCAGATTCTGTACCAGGAATATCTCCGTCCGGTGGTGGCCTACACGATTTACGGTGACATGATTCGCGCTGAGCAGGTCCGTCAGGGCACGGGTCTCGACAGTTCTCGGATCGCGAACTGGGGCTACGAACCTGACCTGTACCTCGGCGATCTGTACACGGAACAGGTGCCCGTCGGCGGCTGGATGCCGCATATTTCCGGCGAAAAGGACGTCTGGACGGACAACTGGAGCTACAGCGGTCAGGGTCAGCAGATGTTCTGGGATCTGATTACGATGTTCTATGACATCGCGGCACCGGCACCGGACAGCAAGATCAATGTGCAACAGAACTTTGGTACCCAAACAGTCACGGGGTCAGCATCGTACCGCTTTGATGACCTGCCGACGCGTGTTGTCGATAAAATTCTGCCAGCGAATTTTGACATCAGCAAAATCGCCGGTGTCGTGCGTATCGCTGGTGGTCCGAGCAGTGCGCTTGGCGATTCGATCATCATCAACGCTTGCAACGCCGCAGGAATCACAGCGACTTTGGCCGAGACCACACTGGAACTCGCCGATTACACGTACAACAACAGTGCCATTACGTCTCTGGATAATCGGTTGACGTACGACGATGTGCAGGGGGCACTGGAGCGGGCGAACAAGGAAACCCAGATCGGTGTACTTGAGCAGTTACGTAATAATACGATTGCCAGCGCCACGGTTTCGCTGACTGTGGATACCGTCGCCAGTACCGTGACGCTGAACACTTCATTGACGTCACTGAGCACGGCCGTGACGGCATTGACAGTCAACACAACACCCGCACAGATTCGCTTCAAGCAGGATCTGCAGGGCTTTGTGCTGCGAGGCCAGATTCTGACTGGGGCATCGACGGCCACAACCACATCGAAATTCTCTGTCGATTATCTCGATGCTTTGCTGAATTCCGTCGTGCTGCGAGAAATGACTGCGGCAGGAAACGCAACAGCCACGACTGTTGAGACTCAATTAAAGGCATTGCGTAACTATCTGACGCTGATCAGTGTCAGTGCAACTCTCCGCACCGATGGCTACGAGTGGACGGCCGATCCCGGCCTGCGTGTTTACGAACAGACGTTGCCGAACGTTGCCAACCGGGTGACGACGTACAATTATAATCAGAAGATCTGGACCAGCAGCGAGTATACCGACGGCAAGAATTGGTTCAATCGCGAGAATGGATCACTGTATGACTTACGATTCGATCCTTATGACGATGCAGCCGATGTCAATCGTATGTTCCCTGACAACGATACTGCCGGTGAGACGCGTCGATTGCTGGAGATCACCTATGTGATCACGACGGGCAACAGTGTCATCAACGGCCGCATCGCTGGTGCCGCGTACGGCTACGATCCAATCAAGATGGAACGTGCGTACGCTGCAGAAATGGATAACTATCAGCGATCGTATTACACGTATTCCTTCTACGGAGTCGGTCACAGTGGCGAACAGATTCTGGAAGCGGTGGCATTGCGTCGCCTGAACGACCGCGATGCGACAATTTCGCCAATGGTCGCCGTCGATGCGCGCAGCACACTCGGACCAGCAGACGCTCTCGCGCAGGATCGCGTTTATCTGACACCACAGAACTGGGTCGCCTATCTGGATGCTCTGCTGACGCTGGGCCGGCTCAATCAGACACAGCGCAATACCTTTGCCGCATTGGTACAGCCGAATGTTGCCTGGTTCACTGATGCGGTCGTCACGAATCTGATTCAAACCGCCTTCGCGCAGACATTGCGCACGGATATCAGTCTGCCGATTAAAGACGGCCTGGTGATGACGAAGACCAATGACACGGCATCGTACAGTGTCAATATCGATCAGATTCAGGACGATAGTGGTTTCTACCTGCCAAAAGTGGTCACGATCAACGCAGTCGAGACAATCAATGTCGTGGTGCCGAACACCTTCGTCACCGGCCGAGACGCAGACTCGGTCTATACGGTGAAATATGACGTCGTCACCGGGCTGAACAGTCTTGGACTCTGGTTCGGCGGCTTCGAAAACGTCGAACTGAATCTTAACGCCACAACCACCGGAGATCGTGTCGATACGATCATTGTCAACCCGACGCGCTACATCGACAACCTGACCGTGAATACCGGCGACGGGGCTGATACGGCAACCTTGAATACGAACGTATTAAACTCGCTGACTCTGAATGCCGGCGACGGCGCGAATTCGGTCACAATCACCGCGACTGCAGCAAAAACAGTGACGATCACCTCTGGAGCAGACAACGACACAATCACTGCGACATCCAACGGCAGCGATGATGTAACAATCAACGCAGGCGATGGAAACGATACGGTTAATGTGACGACCGGCGCCGCGAACTCGCTGACTGTCAATGCAGGCAACGGTAACAATACGGTCACCGCCACGGCATCTGCCGCCAGAACTGTGGCGGTAACTTCAGGAACCGGCAACGATACGATCGGGATCACATCAACGGGCAGCGACAATCTGACTGTAAACGCGGGCAATGGCACGAATTCTGTCAATGTCACGGCCAATACTGCGAAAGTGATTGAGGTCGTGACCGGTGACGGCAACGATACCGTCGTCTTTAATGCGACTGCGGCCACAACGGAAACAGTCTCAACCAACGCAGGCGTGGACTACATTTTTGTCATCAGCGCCAAGGGCGTAACGACCGTAGACGCAGGCAGCGGTGCTGACTTTATCTACGTGAATTACGAAAATGCAACGACATCGACAAATGATAACCGCATCGGCGGTACGCTGAACCTCAAGGGCGGACTGGGTTCTGACAGTTACGTGATCGGGCTCACCGGGCACGGCAACGCGCGGATCAACATTGAGGATGTCCAGCCAACCGGACCAACCGATCCGGCGGCATCTGATTCCGACGCTCTGACAGTGGAAGGTTCGAACGCCGCCGATATGTTCCTGTTCCGCAGGAAATCGATTTCGGCGGTGGAAATTGATGCTCACGGCAACTTCGTACCCAATGCCGGAGCTGTCCGAGTTGGTTATACGCAGGATCTGGAATCGATTCTGGTCAAGGGCAATGAAGGCAATGATATCTTCGTTCTGGACGACACAAGTGTGCCTCTGGATATCCGAGGTGGGCGTGGCAACGATCAGTTCCAGATCGGACAAGTGTTTAAGTCAGAACGCGACGCTCTGGCAAATGTCGCCGAAGAAGATCGATTCGACACAATTCCAACGACGCAGGGGTTCCTCAGCAACGGAGTGAGTGCACCGGCGAGTCTGTACGGCGGCGACGGTGACGATACGTTTACGGTCTATCGCAACGTGGCAGAATTGTCACTGTACGGGGAAGCCGACAATGACAACTTCCTGATTCGCGCGTTTGTGCGAGTCAACCCGGATGATCCGAAAGCTCCGTTCACCAACATTAACGGCGGGCAGGGTGCCGACTTCATTTCGTACACCGTCAACGCCCCGGTCAACATTGAGGGCGGCGACGGCCTGGACACACTGACCGTCATCGGGACGGAATTTGGAGAAGACTTCGTCGTTTCGGAAGACGGGATCTACGGCGGCGGCCTTGCCATCAGTTACAACGGCATTGAAAAGCTGGTTCTTGACGCACTGGCGGGTAATGATACCTTCTTCATCGCCGGCACCAAGGACAACGTCGTCGTGAGTCTGGTCGGTGGTCAGGGCAGCGACACGTTCAATGTCGGTGGTGGGAATGTAGATGGTGCTGGTAAAGAAATTCCGGTCTCCGTAGTCAGCAACGATCTGCGGGGCCACAGCGGCATCATTGATCACGTCGTAACGACAACCGGGGATGGCACAAACGCCCCGGTGTACGTCAACGTCGCGACTCAGCAGATCTCTGCGAACGTCATGGACAACGAAGAAGCGGGCGTCATAATTCTGGCCGGAAACCAGAACCTCCGCGTATTTGAAGACGTATCAAACACACTCGCGGCCCTCACTCTGGCAAGTTACGCGCTGGTGCTGACCAAGGCACCATCGGAACCTGTTCGCATCAGTGCTGTACCTACGCGCAAAGACGGCACGGCTCTGAACGGAATTGCGATCAATAACAACCCGAACGGAGCCGTCTTCATCTTTGACCAGACCAACTGGTTCAAGCCGCAGACGGTCACCATTACGGCCTACAATGATGCCGTGATCGAAGGTACAGAATTTCTGGAAATCAAACACTCAGCCATCGAAGGCAACTTTGCGGGCGACGGCAGTCCATATGACAATCTGGCGATCCGTCGGATGGTCGTGGAAGTCGTAGACAACGATAAGCCGGGCGTGTTGGTTTCCAAAACCGGCGACAGCAATCAGGTCATCGAAGGTGGCGCCGACGATACGTATTCCGTCGTGCTTACGAAGGCACCGACGGCCGATGTGTTTGTTTCATTCGCCGGCGACAGTCAGACGACCGCTATTGCGACAGTAACGGGTGAGAGCTTTCTTAAGTTCACTCCGTCAAACTGGAATTCTCCGCAGACTGTCACGTTGCATGCCGTTGACGACAGCGTCAAAGAAGGCAAGCACTTCTCCCGGATTTCGAATATTGTCTCGCAGACAGGTGGTTACGCTGGAGTTCTTGCAGATTCCGTGGATGTCACCGTGATCGACAACGACGTTGCGGGAATTTTGATCACTCAAAGCAAAGGCAGCACAGACGTTACGGAAATCACCACTACAGTGCCGGTTGGAGGAGGCCAGGTGCTGGAATTGACGTCCGGCACCGCAATTAAGGGCACATTCGGCAGCGGTGCCGCTGGTAGTCTGCGTGAAGCAAAAGACAACGACTACATTGGAAACGCGCAGGATATCGATCTCGGTAAGTGGAGCAGCTTCAGCAACCCGGCGATCTACGAGGCCACTACAATTCCTCATATCACGGTGCAGGCGACTGGTGAAGGCCGATCCGACTTCTTCAAATTTACGATCGCGTCTGTTCCATCTGATGGCAGCGGCGTGAAAGTGAACATCGATCTCGATCAGACAAATCAGAACGCGTACTGGCTGGGGGCTCTGACTCTGGAACGCGTCGGGAGCAGTGATTTCGCTTATGCACTGCCGAAATATGATGTCTATGGCTGGAACCATCAGACATACAACGCCGGTACACTGGAATTTCAGACCACACCGGTAGTGCTTGATGCTGACGATGATGCTTCAATGGCAATGTTGATCAAGACTCCGGGAACGTATGTGATTCGTGTCTCAGACCGCTACTTCTACGGCGTACCGAATGGCGCGGCCTACAATCTGAACGTGTCTGTCGCAGACCATGTCGGTGATAATTTTGTATTCACGCCGGACCCTGTTCAGGAAATCGAAGGGGACGCTCAGAATATCGATGGCCAGTCTGGCTGGTACACGCTGCACAATTCAGACATAGGCTATGGTACTACTATTGATTCGGACGTCTCGTACAGCACGATTCAGGGCTACGGCGACGGCACGGTCGATCTCTACACGTTCGCCGTTACAGCAGCAAATCTGAAGCGAGATGCCGCTGAGTTCTCCAATACGGCGACCAAACCCGGCACGTACTATCTGACCGCCACGATGACGATGGCCGGGCCGGTCACAACCGGTGATCAGTGGATTCTGGACGTTGATGGCACGACGTATACGTACACTGTCACCGCCAGCGATACGACACTGGCCAATGTGGCGAATGGCATCAAAGGCGCATTGCCGGCTAAATATGCGGCCACTGTGGCGACAGATTCCGGTACCGGCGTGACCACTCTGAGTCTGTCCGATGCAACAGGATTTACTCTCGCCACGCCATATATCAATCACGTCAATCCGGCATCGGTTGTGGCCACGGCTGGCAGCAGCACGGCAATGTTCACGTCAATGCAGATGACGTTCAGTGGTGACATCACCGGCAGTTCACAGTGGCGAATCATCGTTGACGGAATTAATTTCGATGTCACTCCGGCGACATCGGTCACCAGCACTGTGGCAGCACTGCGCACACTGATTGACGCTCATGCCGACTATATCGCTGGTGGAACCGGGCTGAATCTGACAATCACCCGCGCGAACAATGCCGCGTTCAAAACACAATTCCAGCAAACAGGACTGTCCCCGATCGGTCGCGTCTCGATCAGTGGCCAGCCGGATGCGAGTACACGGACGACAACGCGATGGACATCTGCGACGCTGAATATTACCGCCGCACACGATAATGAAACCGTAACCGTGACCATCAACGGCACGCCGTATACGGCGAACGGCAGCACAAATGTTGCGACACTGATCACGAACATCAGGAACGCAGTCACAGCCACGGGACGTACCATCACCTCGACGACGTCGTCGATCACCATCGCAGATCCTAACGGCTTTACGATCGACTATTCGGTCTCCGCCGCGCCCGCTCAGGGCACGATTGCGCTGACGTCCGACACATGGAAGTCTGCTTCGGTGCAGTTGGCTGTAGTCAGCGGACATTCGTTTAACACCGGGGATACCTATAATGTCACCGTCAACAGCTCAACTTTTACTTCGACACTGGACAGCTTGACGCTTGTTGGCAACGATCTGCGTGACAAGATCAACGCCGTCGCCGGGTATGTGGCGACCTACGACGCGGGCACAGGAACACTGGTTGTGCGTCATATCGGTGCGACGTCGATACCGACGATTTCAGCCAGCGTGATTGGATCCGTGGGCGGGACAGGTTCGACAGCAAGTGGAGCATCCGGTATTCGTGAATTGACAATCGGTGGCACCATGGTTCCCGGTGAAGTCTG
>JAGQQS010000337.1 GCA_020426105.1 Planctomycetaceae bacterium | reverse complement strand
CTCGTTGGTCCGATAGAAATTGGAGGTCTGAAGCAGCGGAGTTTTCGGTACATTCTCTTTCAAAGTGTCTTCGATGAGCGATTCGGTTCTGGTTTCCGGCGGCAGCGGATTCATTGGCACATGGGTGGTGCGCGAGTTATTGAATCGCGGTCTGCGTCCGATCGTATTCGACGCCCACGGGAATGACGATCGCTGGCGCCGGATTCTTGGAGGTCGACCGGAACAGGTCCCGTTCGTTGCCGGGAGTCTGCTGGATCGCGGGCTGCTGCAAAAAACCGTCGATGAGCATCGCGTCTCGCACATCATTCATCTTGCAGCATTGTTGACGCCAAACTGTCAGGAAGATCCATTTACAGGGTGCGAAGTAAATGTGTTGGGCAGCGTCGCCATATTTGAGCTCGCACGAATCTGTTCCGACAAAATTAAAGGAATTTCGTACGCGAGCTCTTATGCGGTTTACGGACCGGAAATCGATGACCAAACGCTGGGCCTGACCGCAGCTGATAATCGTCCGCCTTCCTTCTATGGAGCGTTCAAACTGGCGGTCGATGCAATCGCCGAACAGTACTGGCGACACTTTCAAATTGCGTCCGTTGGAATTCGCCCCCATGTCGCGTACGGACCGGAGCGAATCGTCGGGCTGACATCCGGACCATCGCAGGCATGTCGTGCCGCAGCTTTCGGTGAGGCCTATACGATCAACTATACCGGTCGCGTCGGCTACGACTACGTTGAAGACGTGGCGCATGCTTTTGTTCGAGCCGCTCTTGAAACGCCGGCCGGTTCAGCTGTCGTGGATCTTCCGAGTCAGCTTGCAACGACCAGAGAATTTGTAGAAGTGATTGAACGGGTTGTGCCTGGAGCGGGATCGCGAATCCAGATCGACGGGCCATCAATCCCATCCAACATCCCCCCAAAGCCGCATTATATTTCAGATCTGTACCCGGATTGGCATGCGACACCCCTGGAAGAAGGTGTCAGACAGACAATTGAGTTCTACAGACAAAAATCTGAAGCTGAGCAATAAACGTGGTCAGGCGTGGCAGTCCTCGTTGTTTTTTCGACGTCACATGCCGCAGTGAGGCTTCCTGCTGTTTTCAGGTCGCCTGAGACATTGACTCAAATTTCAACCGCAATGGTTTTCGCGGCCGCCGACAAAACCAAATTCCAACCAGGCGACTTTCGTCACACGTATTTTTGCCCGAAAAAAAACGGCGAACGCAGGCCCTTTCGTTATACTACGTCGAAGGAATCCCGGTAGAGAGTCGATTTTGCCAGCGGAAAAAAGCGATAGTACGTTGATTGAAAGAGAGCCCGACGGTGAAGATGACATTCCATTCTTTTTTTTACCATTCCCATGCCGCGATTTGGGTATCTGCATTTTTAGTCTGCAGCGCGAACCATGCGACCGCTTCGGAAGTCAGTTTTAACCGCGACGTCCGTCCAATCCTGTCTGATCGGTGTTTTCAGTGTCACGGACCAGATGAAGCAGCACGCAAGGCCGATCTGCGTCTGGACGATGAAACGGCGATCAAGGCGAATCGCGATGGGGGCGTCATCGTCAAACCCGGTGACCCTGCTGGCAGTGAATTGATGCGGCGGATCACTTCCCGTGACCCATCAGAAGTAATGCCTCCGCATGAATTGAACAAACCGCTTACGGAAAAAGAGAAACAAACGCTGCGTCAGTGGATTGCCGAAGGAGCGACATGGTCCCGGCACTGGGCGTACGAAGCACCCGTGAAACATGGAACTCCTGGCGTCACACAAACCGATTGGCCGCAAAACTGGATCGACAACTTCATCCTCAATCGACTTGAACAGGAAAAAATTGATCCAGCCCCGGATGCGGATCGAGTGACTCTGCTGCGACGAGTTTGCTTTGACCTCACCGGTTTACCCCCGAACGAAGAAATGACATCGGCCTTTTTAGAGGATTCGTCTGACAACGCCTGGGAAACACTGACTGATAGACTGCTGTCATCGCCGGAATACGGAGAACGA
The DNA here is from genome assembly GCA_020426105.1 of Planctomycetaceae bacterium. GTDB lineage: Bacteria > Planctomycetota > Planctomycetia > Planctomycetales > Planctomycetaceae > SXXK01. The sequence goes on along the minus strand of JAGQQS010000337.1, from coordinate 2,988 downwards.
ATGGCCGTGTACTGGCTGGATCTTGTCCGATATGCAGACAGCGTCGGCTACCATGGTGATCAGACTCACAATATTGCGCCCTATCGCGACTGGGTGATCAACGCATTCAACCGGAATCAGCGTTTCGACGAATTTACGCGTGACCAGCTTGCGGGGGATCTGGTGACTTCACCTTCGGTCGAGCAGATCATCGCGACCGGCTACAATCGGCTTCTGCAGACAACACATGAAGGAGGTCTGCAGCCGAAAGAGTATCGTGCCATTTATGCCGCAGATCGAGTTCGCAATGTATCCGCAGTGTGGATGGGCGCAACCGTCGGTTGTGCGCAGTGCCATGATCACAAATTTGATCCTTACACCGCGCAGGACTTCTATTCGCTGAGTGCATTCTTTGCGGACGTGGATGACGAGAAGCATTTCACGGCAGGTTCAAACTCAAATCCCACCGCTCGGGAACCAGAACTTGAATTGCCAACACCAGCACAGGAAGCACAACTTCGCTCCGCCGTCGCGGCTCTGGAATCGGCGAAGACCGACCTGCAGGCTGCCGGCCTGCAGGAATCCGAGCAACTGGCAATCAAAGACCGCATCAAAACGCTTGAAGGGCAAGTAAAGCAGATACGAGCAGGCCTGCGCCGGACTATGATCACCGTCGCGCTAAAACAGCCTCGCGTGGTGCGCGTGTTGCCACGAGGGAACTGGCTTGACGAAAGCGGCCCTGTCGTGGAGCCGTCCGTGCCAAAGTTCATGGGGGCAATCATGGCACCGGCTCAGGAAGCACGGCGTGCCAATCGACTTGACCTTGCCCATTGGCTGACGGATGAGAAACATGGTGTCGGCCTGTTGACGGCGCGCGTCGCCGTGAATCGACTCTGGTCAATCTGTTTCGGCAGTGGGCTTGCCGGAAGACTGGATGATTTTGGGGGACAGGGAGAACCCCCCGTGCATCCGGAATTGCTTGATCGGCTTGCCTGGGAGTTCATTGAAAACGGCTGGGATACCAAAGCATTACTGAAACGGATCGTCACAAGCCGGGTGTATCAGCAGTCGTCGATACCGCGATCGGAACTCCTGGATCTGGATCCAGGCAATCGACTTTACGCGCGACAGTCGGCGTTTCGTCTGCCGGCAGAAATGATTCGTGACAATGCGTTGGCTATCGGTGGCCTGCTGGTTCAGGGGACATGCGGGGACAGCATCAGGCCGTATCAACCGGACGGCTATTATCGGCACCTCAATTTTCCGGAACGGACATACCAGCAGGATAACGACGAGCGACAATGGCGACGCGGCGTTTATGTCCATTGGCAACGCCAGTTCCTGCATCCGATGCTGCGTGCTTTTGACGCCCCCAGTCGTGAAGAATGCACGGCACAACGCGCAAAATCAAATTCTCCGATGGCCGCGTTGGTGTTGTTGAATGATCCTACTTTTGTGGAAGCAGCGCGGGCGTTCGCCTCGCAGGCACTTGCACAGCAGGACAGGACAGACGAAGAGCGTATCGCCTGGGCGTTTTACCATGCGGTGACTCGATATCCTGTGAAATCCGAACAACAGGTGTTGTTTCAATTGCTGCAGGAAAATCGCGATGCATTTCGATCGCGGCCAGACGCTGCGGAGGCATTTCTCAAAGTCGGCCTGACGAAAACTTCGTCCGATGCGGACTTGAAAGAACTGGCCGCATGGACCGCCGTATGTCGAGCGATTTTGAATCTTTCAGAAACGAATACAAGGAATTGACGGCATGCGCAGTCTCTTCAATCAAACAGATATCATGGGGCTGAAACGGCGTTCCTTTCTGCGGCGGACAGGAGTTGGAATTGGTGCCGCGGCACTGCAGGCACTGATCCTTGAAGAAAAATCCAGCGCCGGCGAGCAGAAACCTGCGGCGTTGAATGGCCTGCGATCAGATCTGCCTCATCATCCGCCGCGGGTAAAAAACGTCATCTTTTTGTGCATGGCAGGTGGACCTTCACATCTGGAAACTTTTGACTACAAGCCTCACCTGAATGCCCTCGATGGTCAGCCCATGCCGGAATCCTTCACGATCGGCCAGCCCATTGCTCAACTGCAGGGACAGCAGTTGAAGGTTCAGGGGCATCTGACAAAATTTCGGCGTCACGGGCAAAGCGGACAGTGGGTCAGCGATTTTCTGCCCCACCAGGCGGCGATTGTGGACGACCTGTGCATTCTGCGATCGATGGTGACTGAGCAGATTAACCACGATCCGGCACATACCTTCATGAACACGGGAACGGCGATCAGTGGTCGGCCATCAATGGGGGCGTGGATCAATTACGGCCTGGGCAGTGAGAGTCAGGATTTACCTGGGTTCGTCGTGCTGACAAGCGTTGGTGGACGTAATCCACAGCCGATTTCTTCGCGTCAATGGGGGGCTGGATTTCTGCCCGGTCAATTCCAGGGGGTGGAATTCTATTCGAGCGGAGCACCCGTGCACTACGTCAACAATCCACCGGGCATTTCCGTGTCGCAGCAGAAATCGTTGGTCAGCGCCGTGAACGAACTCGATCGATTGCGGAACAGCGAAGTTTGCAGTCCCGAGGTGGAATCACGGATCGCGGCCTACGAGCTCGCATTTCGAATGCAGGCGTCGGTACCGGAATTGACCGAGATGTCCCAGGAACCAAAGCATGTTCTGGACGCCTATGGAGCTGCGCCCGGCGATGGTTCGTTTGCATCAAACTGTCTCCTCGCACGGCGACTGCTGGAACGTGGTGTGCGGTTCGTCCATCTGTATCACCGTGGCTGGGATCACCATGGTGACCTGCAACGATATATGGGAATCTGTTGCGGACTCACGGATCGACCAGTGGCAGCGTTGATGAACGATCTGAAACAACGAGGTCTGCTGGAGGAGACGCTGATAGTTTGGGGAGGAGAATTTGGTCGGACCCCGATGTTTCAGGGCAAAGGGGGACCGGGCCGGGACCATCACATCAAGGGCTTTACGATGTGGATGGCAGGCGG
>JAGQQS010000336.1 GCA_020426105.1 Planctomycetaceae bacterium | reverse complement strand
ATGATGCCGTCCACTTCTGCGATGAAAATGCCCCCGGGATCTCGACGGGCATCGGCTTCGACGTGTCCTGCTTTCCGCCATTTCCAGTCGTGACCATTGATCGGGCCGTATTCTCGTTCAATTCCTTCATCAATCGAAACACCCTGAAAGGCTTCTACCGTGATGGATTTCAGGGTTTCCAGATCTACGGGTTGATAAGCACGTATTTTCATGGCGGTGATTCAAACAGGATTACGAAATGGAACTTCTGAAATGAGTGACGGGAGCGACTGATGTATGCTATGATGTTGTTGTTTAAAATAAAAGGAGCCTGAGGGAATCCTTTCTTAGAGTTTTTACTCTTAATATCGCGATCAATTGATGGGAACAGGGTATGGATGATTCAGCAACCTATACGGCAGACGAGTTTCTGGATATCAGGCTGGAATTACCCGACGCCGGCCGCTGGACGGAATTAAACCAGGGGAAAATTATTAATCTGGATCCGCCCGATATTGGACACGGAACGATTGTTCTTAATATTTCCAAGGTGCTTTCAGTTTATCTGCACAAAGTCAATCAGGGTTACGCCTGCTTTGATTTAGGTCTGCTGGTCAGGCGGGATCCGGATACGGTTCGATTTCCTGCGGTCAGTCTGTTTAACAGTGGCAATCGATTTGAAGAGACTGACAAAACCGTTTCCGAACGGAAACCTGATGCCGTAATCGAGATTGCTTCTACGAATCCTCGACGAAAGTCCATGCCAGGGCACGTCAAGGATTATATCAGCTGGGGAATTGATCTGATCTGGGTGATTGACCCCGATTCCCGGGAAGTCCTGGAATATCAACCGGGAAAAGAGAGTGAGGTGATCGATGTGCAGGGCAAGCTGACTGGTAAAAATGTGCTGCCGGGTTTTGTGATGCCTGTGAAAGACTTGTTCGCAGAACCGGATTGGTGGTAAGGTAAACATAATCGTGCTCATAACGAGATCAGCAGAACAATATACGCTACTGCAGCCAGGTCGCTCGACTCAGTAGTATTAATGCGTAAAGATGCAAGGAATATTCAGGGATGCCAGATGCACACTATGATGTGGCAATAATCGGTACCGGACCCGGTGGAGAAGGGGCTGCGATGCAGGCCATCAAGCAGGGTAAGTCGGTCATTTCGATTGAGAAATTTTACGAGATCGGCGGTAATTGCACACACAAGGGAACGATTCCCAGTAAGGCCCTGCGATATTCGATTTTGCAGATGTCAGAGATCAATAACTACATGCGGCAGATGGGCCGTCTGGGAATGGTGCTGGATCTGGAATTTTCTGATCTGCGAAAGACGGCGGCTTCGGTGATCCAGAAGCAGGTGGGCATGCGACGTACGTTTTATGAACGGAACGGTGTCGATCTGGTCGAAGGGCAGGCACGTTTTCTGGACCCTCATCGGATTCACATTGATACTCCCAGCGGTCTGACCGAAGAGATCACGTTTGATTATGCGATTATCGCGACAGGCTCCCGGCCGTATCGACCAGCCGATGTCGATTTCAACCATCCGCGCATCTTCTGCAGTGATACGATTCTCGATCTGAACTTTACGCCACGTTCGATCAGCGTCTATGGTGCCGGTGTGATTGGCTGTGAATATGCCTCCATGCTGCGCACGATGGGGATGAAGGTTAATCTGGTCAATACCCGCAGTTCTCTGCTGGACTTTCTGGATGATGAGATCAGTGATGCCCTCAGTTATCACATGCGGGAGAGTGGTGTTCTGTTAAGACACTGCGAGCATTACGAATCGATCCAGGGGACGGATGATGGTGTGATTCTCTCACTGCAGTCAGGAAAGAAACTGAAAACGGATATATTCCTGTTCGCAGCCGGTCGGGCAGGGAATTCGGAAAATCTGGGACTGGAAACGGTGGAGATTACCCCCGATTCACGCGGACAGATCGAAGTCAATGATGATTTTCAGACCTCACAACCGCATATCTATGCTGTGGGTGATATCATCGGATATCCTTCACTGGCCAGTGCCGCCTATGTGCAGGGACGTTATGCTGCCAGCCATCTGGATAACGGCGAATGCGAGCGGGCATTGATTCGCGATATTCCGACAGGGATTTATACCAGCCCGGAAATCAGTTCTCTGGGAAAAACCGAGCGGGAACTGACCGAAGCAAAAATCCCATATGAAGTCGGGCATTCGATGTTTAAACATCTGGCACGCGCCCAGATCATGAACCGTCCGATCGGGATGCTGAAACTTCTGTTCCACCGGGAGACGTTGGAAATTCTGGGCATTCATTGTTTTGGTCCCAACGCATCGGAAATCATTCACATTGGTCAGGCGATCATGTCGCAACCGGGCGAGCAGAACTCCCTCCGCTACTTCGTAAACTCCACGTTCAACTACCCCACCATGGCTGAAGCCTACCGCGTCGCCGCACTGAACGGACTCAATCGGCTGTTTTGACAGGGGGAGAGCGCTGAGGGTGTGAGGAGACTGTGTCTCTCATTGAGGACGGGGAGCGGAGCGAGTTGAATCGACGCGCCTCCCTGTGGCCTGAGCCATGTCTATTCCCCATGCCCTGACCAATCAACCAAGCAACACTGGCCCGCCCCCCTTTCACGTGTCACCTGTCACCTGATCCCCGTTGTCATCTCTGCTGTCGGGTCGATATACTGGAGCCGCTTGAGGGAATGCGGCAGCAGCATTTCCGGACGTAGCAGATGGCCGAACCTCCCGGGAGGCCTCCCACGGACCGATCCCGGTTGAGAGCCCCCGGCCTCATCTTACGGCAAGGTAGTCACTTACGATGTGGACTCCGCTCCACGTACGGACATGAAACCCGAGTTCATCCGCAACTTTTCGATCATCGCCCACATCGACCATGGCAAGAGCACGCTCAGCGATCAGCTCCTGCTCAAGAGCGGTGCCATCACTGAGCGGGAGTTTCATGGCCAGATTCTCGACGATCTCGACGTCGAACGGGAACGTGGCATCACGGTGAAGGCCCGGGCGGTCGCCATTCACTGCCAATATCAAGGGCAGACCTACGAACTCAATTTCATCGACACCCCCGGCCACGTCGACTTCCACTACGAAGTCTCGCGCAGCCTTGCCGCCTGCGAAGGCGCGTTGCTGGTTGTTGATGCCTTCCAAGGAGTCCAGGCGCAAACCGTCGCCAATGCGTACGCTGCGATCGAAGCAAATCTTGAAATCATCCCGGTGATCAACAAGATCGACCTCCCCGTCACACGCATTCCTGAGGTCAAAGAGGAAATCGAAAACGTGGTCGGCCTGGATGCCTCGTCCGCACTGGAGGTGAGCGCGAAATCAGGCATTGGGATCGAAGAGTGCATCGCGGCGATCATCGAGCGTATTCCGGCCCCCAAAGGGGATCCGAACGCCCCGCTCAAGGCTCTCGTCTTCGACAGCAAGTACGACCATTACCGTGGTGTAATCACCTACATCCGCGTCATGGAAGGAACGCTCAGAAAGCGGGACCGTATTCGCTTCATGCGCGGCGGGACCGTACATGATGTGATCGAAGTCGGTCAGTTCCGTCCGCACATGCAGGAGACCGAACAGCTCGGTCCAGGACAGGCTGGATACGTTGTCACCGGCGTCAAGGTCCTGGGGAACATTCATGTCGGCGACACCATCACGCTGCAGGCGGAACCAGCCGCACAGGCGCTGCCGGGTTACAAACAGCCCAAGCAGATGGTCTTCTGCGGCATGTATCCCATCGACGCGACCGACTTCGAAAAGCTGCGCGACGAACTGGACAAGATGGCGCTCAACGATGCCGCCTTTTCGTTCACGCCCGAAACGAGCGATGCACTTGGGTTTGGCTTCCGCTGCGGCTTCCTCGGTATGCTGCACATGGAAATCATCCAGCAGCGCTTGGAAGACGAAGCCGATGTCGACCTGATTCAAACCGCCCCGAACGTTACGTACGAAATCGTGCGCCGCGGCGGCACGGTGCAACAGATCGACAATCCGGTCGATGTCCCCGACGCCGGCGAGATTGAAGAGTTCCGCGAGCCGATCGCCAAGGTGAACTTCATCGTGCCGTCAACGAATATCGGCACCATCATGCAGTTGTGCGAAGAGCGGCGCGGCATCTATCGCAGTACCGAATATCTCGGTCCTGACCGTGCTCAGCTGACCTACGAATTGCCGCTGGCCGAAATCATTTTCGACATGCACGACAAGCTGAAGTCCGCCACGCGCGGCTACGGCACCATGGACTACGAAGTGATCGGCTTCCGCGCCGCCGACCTGGTCAAACTCGACGTCCTCGTGAAAGGGACATTGGTCGAAGCGCTGGCAACGATCGTGCATCGCAGCATGGCCGACCGACGGGGCCGCGCCCTCGTCAAGAAGCTCAAGGAAGAGATCCCCAAGCATCAGTTCGAAGTCGCCTTGCAGGCGGCGATTGGCGCGCGGGTCATCGCCCGCGAAACCATCTCCGCGCTCCGCAAGAACGTGACCGCCAAGTGCTACGGCGGAGACATCACCCGCAAGCGTAAGCTGCTCTCCAAGCAGAAAGAGGGTAAGAAGCGGATGAAGCAGTTCGGACAAGTGGAAATCCCTCAGAAAGCGTTCCTGTCGGTCCTCGAAGCAGGTAAGGACGAGTAAAGGCGCCGTACATCGCCGCCTGACCTGACGACCCGCCTTGCATCGCAACACGTTCATACCACGCCAGTTGCACCACTGTTGCCGCAGGAGAACGCGTTGTGTTTCCGTGAGGAAACTCTTCGCTACAGATTGCGTAGCCATCCTATTCTGCTAACATTCGTAGGCGAAGGATTGCTTTCCCGCGCTAACGCGGTTCTTGGACGTTGTGCGGTGAGTTTTCGCGTAGACTTGTCACACGCACCTGTACAGCATGCACCGCCAGCGGGTTTTGAGTACTGAACGAGGAACAGACCGATGAAGGCCATTCTCACTATCACCCTGATCACGCTCCTCGCCGTCCAGGCCTTCGCCGAGCGGACTTTGCCCGCCCCGGACATCGCGCTGCTCCAGGCACCGACGCCGGTTTATGAGCCAACGCCTGCCGATGCAGATTCAGTTCCTGCCCCATCGGCTCCTGCAGTCGTCCTAGAGAGCTATCCTGCTGATCCCCTGATGCCAGTCGCGCCGATCGACCTGTTCCAGCGTGTCAAAGTGCGGAACCCACGTCGCATTCACCCTTGTGCGGTGCCAACGATTGTCACCGTCCAGGATCCCTGTGATCACTGCTGCACCGTGAACGTCGAAGTCTGCATGCCGCCGTGCGACAACCCCGAAGTCCGCTGCAGTCGACTGGGCAACCGGGTCGTTTACGACTTCGGCAAGCACAAGATCACCCTGATCTCCCGCCTGGGCATCGTGATCGTCGACTACCACTAAGCGATCAGCATTCCCAAACACGATTCAATCGCAAGGCCGCCTCATTTAGGCGGCCTTGTTGCACTCAGCAGCCTCATAGTCGTTGACCGCTCCGCGATCAAACGCTGGGATCAACCTCCCATCAACGGAACATCGCCAGCGGCGACTGAAGTTCCGTTGGGGACCTCTCGAAAAGTCGTGGCGTTGGATCGCGGAGCGATCCACGACAATGGGGTCATGATGCAGTCTGCGGCTTCTTTCGCAGTACATCGTGCAGCACATTGCCATGTACGTCGGTCAGCCGGAAGTCGCGACCACCGTAGCGATAGGTGAGTGCTTCGTGATCAAGCCCGAGTTGATACAGCACCGTCGCCCACAGGTCGTACACAGTGCAGCGATTCTCGATCACGTGATAGCCATACTCGTCCGTGGCGCCATATACGGTGCCGCCGCGAACACCGCCGCCAGCGAGCCAGATGCTGAAGCCGAACGGATTGTGATCGCGGCCGTTGCTCCCCTGTGAGAACGGAGTCCTTCCAAACTCGCCGGCCCAGATGATCAACGTTTCATCCAGCAGACCACGCTGCTTCAGATCAGTGATGAGTGCCGCGATCGGCTGATCCACCTGAAACGCATTCTTGCTGTGTCCATCTTCCAACCCGCCATGTTGGTCCCAGGGATTCGCCCCATTCCCGCCACCGACGTTGTAAGCCAGACAACTCAGTTCAATAAACCGGACTCCGCGTTCCACCAGTCGCCGCGCCAATAGGCACTGTCGGGCATAGGCCGCTTTGCCGACATCGCTGGAGTCCATCCCATACATCTGCTGCGTCGCCTGCGATTCACCGCTGAGATCACACAGTTCGGGAACCGCCGACTGCATCTTGTAGGCAGTCTCGTAATTGCGAATCGCCGCATCAACCTCGGCACTCGCAGTCGACTCAGCGAACCGGGTGTCGAATTGCCGAATCAGATCAAGACGTGTCCGCTGCACCACATCCTGTTCCCGCGGTGTGATGTTGCGGATCGGTTCCGGATTGTCGAGATTCAAGATTGACGCCTGATGCTCCGCCGGCAGAAAGCCGCTGCTGAACAGTCCAACGCCGCCGTGTGGAGGAACCGCGCCACCGCTCTGCAACACGACGAACCCCGGCAGGTTCTCATTCGCACTCCCCAAGCCATACGTGATCCACGCACCAGCGCTCGGATGCCCCATGAACGGCAGACCTGTGTGAAAAAAGTAGTTCCCTTGAGCGTGTTCATTCACGCTGCTGGTCATCGACCGGATGACGGCGAGTTCATCCGCGTGCTTGGCGACTTCCGGGAACAGACTGCTCACCGGCA
>JAGQQS010000025.1 GCA_020426105.1 Planctomycetaceae bacterium | reverse complement strand
CACGATTGCTTCATCAAAATAAGAATTTTGGGGTAGTGGACGAGGCGACGAGTCCCGGTCAGACCTATCCTGCAGGGAATCGTGGCCTCGTGGCCTCGTCCACTACGGTTCATGCAGGGATTCGTGGCCTCGTCCATTACGGTTCATGCTTTTTTTGTTCCCGACTTTCCCGGATGTTGCCTGTTAACGACTGATTGGGCTCAATGAACGACACATCGCCTGCACCGGTAACGCGAAAACAGCTCGAAAGAGGCATCAGACGCTCGGCGTTTGCATTCCGGGGTTTTGACGTGAAGAACCTCGGTCGTACCGGCGAACTGCTGTGTCATCCGAAGTATGGGCCGATCACAGAAAAGTTTCTGCGGCAAGGCAGCGAAATCTGCTCCGATACTCTGAAAATTCCGATCGATCTAGTCAAACGCGTCAGGGATGGCGAAGAAGCTACGCTTCGCGAATATCATGAGTCGATCGTCTTAATCGTCGCTGCCGAACTGGCTCAACTTGAGATACTGGAGACATTCTTCGATATCTCTTTGGTCGGCGCTGACATGATGTATGGTTTCAGTCTGGGAGAACTGGCGGCATTGTGCGCAGGTGGAGTCCTCACGATGGCAGACGCCCTGAAGACTCCGCTGCTGATGTCCCATGATGCGGCAGAACTGGCCGACGACGCCACTTTGTGTATTTTGTTTTCCCGGTCAGAGAAGTTGATCCCGAGGTCAAAAGTACATCGACTATGCGCAGAAATTAATGCTGAAGGCAAAGGAGTCATTGGAGTCTCCGCATTCCTGGCACCGAACTCGATGCTGCTGATCGGACAGGGAGACACGGTTCGTCGCCTGAGAGCTCGCAAAGATGAATTGACGACGGAACGTGTGACAGTTCACATCAACGATGAGAAATGGCCTCCTCTGCATACACCGATCGTCTGGCAGCGGAATATTACCAATCGGTCACAGGTATTGATGCATACGATGTCCAGTGGTTTCACTATCCCTTCGACTCCACTGTTTTCACTTGTGACAGGCGGATTCAGCTACACCGACAGCAATGTGCGCGACATACTCGGCGACTGGATCGACAAACCTCAGCTGCTGTGGGAAGCCGTCGATACGACGCTGCTGCGGGGAGTCGAGACCGTGGTCCACGTTGGTCCGCAGCCAAATATTATACCGGCAACATTCAGCCGACTGGCGACCAACGTATCGTTGCTGACCAAAGACAGACTTCCGATGCAAACGCTTGCCCGAATCGTGCACTATGGATGGCTTTCCGCCATCCTTCCCAAGCGCACCAACCTGCTGCGTGCTCCGAATATCGTGCACGTTGTCCTGGAAGACTGGTTACTGGACCAGGTGGATGTTTAGCAGGCCGGTGCAACTTCAGGGAGGCCGGTGTTATTGATTGTTATCCGGCCATTTGCGGTTCAGCGGGAAGCAGGTCCGTCATCACGCGCTGAATCGCGCGTGATGGATTAAGCAGGTCGGCAATCGAATCGATCACCAGATCGGGGCGATACGCAAAGTTCTTCAGATCGTCGCGCGTGGTCGAGCCGGATAGCACGAGGATCGTGCGGTAGCCCATCTGTACGCCGCCCAGGATATCCGTGTCCATGGTGTCACCGATCATCGTGGTATCTGCGGCTTCAAGCCCCAATTCTTTGCGAGCCGCTCGCATCATGACGGGACTGGGTTTTCCGACGCTGAACGCTTTAACGCCGGTGGCTTTTTCGAGCAAAGCGACAACGGCACCGCAACCAGGGCGCGTGCCGGTCTGCGTCGGACAGTTCGGGTCCATATTCGTTGCGATGAGTTTCGCGCCTTCCAGAATCAGCTGGACCGCGCGTTCCACAAGTTCGAAGGACAGCGTTCGCCCTTCACCCACGACGACATAGTCGGCGTGCGAATCCACGATTGAATACCCGTTGCTGTGCAAGGCGTTCATTAATCCGCTTTCGCCGATCACGAAGGCGGTTCCATTCGGAAGTTGACGTGCCAGAAAACGAGCCGTAGCCATCGCACACGTAAACACATGTTTTTCCTGAATCGGCATACCCATGCGATTGAGTTTTGTCGCCACATCTCTGCGGCTGCGCTGGCTATTGTTTGTCAAAAACAGAAAAGGCACATCTTCGTCGAGCAATTTTGTGATGAACTGCCGTGCGCCGGGAATAAGCTCAGAACCTCGATAGATCACACCATCCATGTCGATCAGATAACCCGTACTCATAGAACCAGTGTCCTTCTGTATGTGAACAAGACTGAAACGGTGCTGCTTTCGTCCAACGATGCAGCACACTGCTCAGCCAACGATCGCAAGTCGCATACCGAAGGAAAGATTAATTTCAAATCTGATACGGGCCGCATTTTTGGTGGTCACGCCAAAGCATGCGTGGTGCGTTGATCACCTGCACGGACACTGAACGATCCAGACCCTGGAGCGATGCTTCAAGGCGTAGCTGCTCAATCGACCAGCAACCCGGTAAATTGCTCGCGCGGTGCTGTCGCTGGTGTACTGGCCGTCAAGTGGACGCCTGCTCTGACCGGGACTCTGAGACTTCCGAATGCAGTGTCAGCCAGCAGTCAGCCCATTGGCCAAAATTTTCCTCGACACTTATTCGCAATCGCGAAAGTCCATGTTGATGTTTCAATTTCAATCGCGACACAAGTGATTTCCCGATCCAGCGGGCGATGAGCTCGGCGGTCGTATTTTCAAGTGGGAGGATCACACAGTCCTCTTGCGGAAAGATCCAGCGGCGGTTCTCAAATGTCGCCTTCACTTCCCGCTGATCATCAGACACTTCAACCAGGATTGACGGATGGCGATCAGGCAGCAGTACGCGGTGATCCAGTTCGTGAACAAGTGACTGCAGTCCGTCTCGGAGCGCGATAAAGTCGAAGACGTAATGGTTCTCATCCAGCGGACCTTCAATTTCAGCTTCGACACGCCAATTGTGACCATGCAGTCGTTCGCAGATATTGCCGTTGAACGTGATAAAATGCGCTGCACTGAATACGAGTGTATCTTTCGTCACTCGAACGCGCCATGTTTCCGAGCCAGGTGGTATCACTTCGAGCCTTTCCTTTCGAACCAGTTTCCTTCCGGAACGACGTACCCGTCCCGCAGACCAGCGAATAAGACAGCAGCGATCAAATCGGCCGTTGTACCGGGATTGCGCCGGTTGCCCTCCGCACGCAGGAACGTATCAAATTCGGCATAACGCGAAGAAGTATCGGGCAGCATCGGCCAGCCTTCCTGAAGCAATTGTCGCGCTTTTTCACGTACCATGTCGGACATTTCCTGCCCGCATTTTCTGGCAATCAGACTGTCTCCGAAGGCTGCGATAAACCGGACCGACAGCAGACGAATTCGCTGTGGTTGTGGCAGACTGACCGCCAGGGAATCCTGCAGCCAGTCCCGACCACTTTGTAGTACCTGCCGGAATCCGTTGGCATATTGAGCGGCAATCATGTCGCGCTCCGCAGCCAGTGTCATACATTCTATCAGATTCAGAGTAGGTTCATGGCCCACATCCTGCTCACCTGCAGCGCCCAACCCTGCTGGTTGAGCAAGCCGTATCGCATCGTAGACGAGGCGACTGTCTTCGACGGTCGTCGACTGCAGCACTTCAGAAATTCCTGCTTCCAGCGAATAATCACGACGCACGGTGGCCAGCGGAGCCAGCAGCAGAATGATTCCCAGATT
>JAGQQS010000335.1 GCA_020426105.1 Planctomycetaceae bacterium | reverse complement strand
CCGAAGCCCGACAAACTCTTCAGAAGACTGATATCGAAGAAAGCCTGATCAGTAACGACAAAGCCGCCTTGCTGTTGCTCATGAAACTCGAACGGTCCGGGAATCGACTCGTGCTTTACGTGACGGCTCACATTATTGTGCAGGATGGTTCGAGTGGTCGACCTCAGGACGTAAAGATCTGGGAACGCACGGGAGAAGTCGGATCGATTTCCATGCAGTCGATTCTTTCCGGCAATCTCCCGGCAAATCTCCGTAAGGAGATCAGGAATTTCTTTGCAAAAATGCGAGCAGATATTCTCAAAGCCAGAAAATCGACTGCTGGGACAACCAATTAACACATGTTTCAGCGATCAGGCTGGCATTTTTCAGGACAAGTGATTATCTTTCCGCGTTCAAATTTGAATCCGTGAATTGGCTGGAATCGCGTTTTCCGGCGTTTGTTCGGTCTTCAACTCGTTTACGACACAGTGTTCCGCTATGCCCAATTCAGCGTCCGCAGAAAAATCTCTCCGTCGGTCCAACACTCGCCGTGACCGGAATCGTCAACAGCGAGGTTCGCTTCGCACGCGACTGAAGAAGTTCCGCGCTTACCTCGCTGAAAAACCGACGCAGGAAGACGCTGACAAGCAATTTAGCCTTGTCGTGAAAGCTCTCGATCAGGCCGCTTCAAAGAAGCTGATTCACAAGAATGCCGCTTCTCGGACCAAGTCCCGCCTCGCGGCACTCAAGCGAAAAACGTTCGTCGGCTAAATACCGCTTTCGGTAACACGTTCGTCGCGGTTCTGGTGCTGTGCTCTCTGCACAGGAAGCTGCGGTCGTGAGCGTCCTGTGATGGATCGACGACACGCCATAGGCATGTGTCGACTGGCGATCGCGAGACTGGATCATGTGCAGTCAGCCGAAGCGCGTAAATCTCCCGAAGGCCCGGATGGTACGGATCGCACCTTGATTATCGGAGCCGGGCTATCTGGTGTGGCGGCGGCTCCGAAGCTGAGATCTCTGGGCCAGAGGTCGTCGTGCTTGAAGCGTGTGACCGCGCTGGTGGGCGTATCAGGACAAGCAACCACTGGCCGGAGTTGCTGCTTGACCTCGGGGCCATGTGGATTAACGGCGTCAAAGGCACCCCGCTCACCAGCCTCGCGGACAGCATTCAGGCCAAACGAGTCGCGACCCGCTACGACAATGCAATTGTTTATGATGTGAATGGCAACCCGCTGGACGAACAGGCCGCGGAAAATCTTGAGAACATTCGCGAACAGCTCTTTGATCGCCTGAAACAGGCTCAGGATAAAGACCCGGAAGTGCTGAACGGATAACCAGTTCAATGAGCAATGAGCAATGAACGGCGATCGCTCTGTTGCAGAACGACTGCTCCAGTCGTACAGAGCACTGTTCAGTCATTGGCAAAACGATAATTCGCCAGACAAATCACGACATGCTGTGGTTCTCTGTGCTGCAGACATGGAACCACCAGCTCCTCAACTATTCTTTGCGCGGCATGAAATGACGTAGTGACGAGCAGGAAGACGCTTTCACCAAGCCCCTTCTCCCCTTCGCTTCGTAAGGAGAGAAGGTGGCCGGAGGCCGGAGGCCGGATGAGCGACGGTCTTTCTGCAGGTCACGACTTTAGAACTAATCCCCAACGCATCACCGTGACGCTCGCGCCTCGACCTGCGAGAGGGTACTTTGGTTACTCTGCTCTTGAATAAGAAAAGCCACTTCATTTCTCAGAACCGACTCATTCGTGTCGGAGCTAAAGTCAAAATCGACACCTATTCGCTCCCTGATCTCGGAGCCTTCTCCCAGTGCCGCCATGACCTTAGAGCGAGGAATCGTAGTGCCATGGGGCAATGCGTGGGTTTCCTGCGCCACGGACGCATTCCTGAACATCCGGCCGAGGTAGGGAACTCGGCTCACGATCGGCGTCGCTCGCACGACCTTCGCGCTGGTCACAAGCGATGCGTCCCTGAGCATGATGTTGTTGGCGTCAATTGCATCAATCGTTCCGACGTATTCAGTCGTTTCAACGCTGCCGCCGTCTTTAATTTCCGCAATCGTCGAAGCGGATGTGATGAGCCGAACCTGTTGACCTGCGTGCAGATCTTCAGGCTGAATCTGCAAATCTGATGGATCGATGACACAGAAACCGCTTTCGATCCTGTGAATTGTGGCCATATCGCAAACCGTTGCTTCACTGGAAGAGCGGCTCGAAATCGTTCCCGAGGACGCCAGGCCAGCACAACCCGAGATCGCGAGGAGTGTGATCGGAAGGGATGCGATTCGTAGAATCATCGTCAACTGCTCCACATGGATTCGTTTGAACCTTGACTGAAAGACAGAGCTTTCCAACTGCTTGATATCAAATCCCCGGCAACGGTCGCTCGCGGAATTACCCTCGAACCCCGAAATCTGTCTCCCGGACGATGCCGCGGGACAAATCTTCGGCCGAATTTGCACATTCAGGACGTTGTCATGCGTCGGCAGGCCGATTTGACGAGTGCCTGTCAGACGAAATCAGTGGTCTGAAGCCTTCCGGCAGCGGAGAAGACCCCGGCCGCGACGGGCGTCCGGTACGGGCGGCTACTGCAATTCGGGTGTCGCATAGATCTGTTTGCCGCGCACGCGGATTTCAATGTCCACAAGATACGGAGCGATGCCCTCGAAGTCCGGTTCAATCCCAAGCCCGGGTGCATCGGGGACATGCAGCAGGCCATGCTTATCCGGAACAATGTGATTCTTCGTCATGGCTCTGGCCAGTGATTTGAGCTCCGTCGGAAATTCACAAATCGTATGCGACTCAAGTCCGGCGAAAGGCTGCAGGGATGCGGACAAGGCAAGGTTGGATGTGAATGTGTGATTGACGTAGGTTACTCCTTTGGCAACCGCATAGTCTGCCACGTCTTTGCTGATCGTAATGCCACCGATGCGACCCGCGTCGATCTGCACGTATTTCAGGCCGGCATAGTCGATCATGTGTTTGGCCATATGGAAGTTGTGACAACCTTCTCCGCCCGCCATTCCGACCTGGCCGCTCTCCCGTGACAGCGCGTGGTACTCTGACAAGGCACCGGAGACGAAGGGCTCTTCCAGCCACGTGGCGTTGACTTCCTTCAGCATTTTCAGGCGAGCCCGCGCAGCGTCCAGATCAGTGTTCCAGACGGTGCCCGCATCAATCAGCAGAATGCCGTCTTTGCCCAGCCCTTCGCGGGCTGCGGCAAGCTGATCACAATCCGCCTCAACAGTCGATATTCCAAACGGGCCCCAGCCAAACTTCGCCGCTCGAAACCCCAGCGCTGAGATAGACTTCGCTTTCTGGAGTGTCTCCGCGGCAGTATCTCCAAACAGCACGGAAGCGTATGGCGTTTTCGCAAAGCTGGACTTGTACCCGAGCAGTTTCCAGACAGGCTCGTTCAGGTGTCGTCCGAGCAGATCCCATAACGCAATGTCGA
>JAGQQS010000334.1 GCA_020426105.1 Planctomycetaceae bacterium | reverse complement strand
CTGAAGTTTTAACGGAAAGCTGCATGGCTAACGATTCGATCTGCCAGTAATTGACCTTTCCTTTTTGACCAGTCGCTGATGGCGCGCTATCAGCCGCAGCAGTCTCGGGCGCCTGGCTGCCCGAAGCTTCCGGATTGCCGGCGCTCACCCCCAGCGATAGTTGGCCATCAGCATCTACGATCAATGCCTCGGAATCTGTGAGATCAATGGTGACAGATCCCACGGGGTTAACAATTGACGTCAGGTTCACGACTTCCCCGTGCTTGATCCCCATGAAATCGACCCGCCCAATTGGCCCTGACACTTTCATATCAATGTGAGCCTGAGAGGCCGTGACGGGCAGCAGCTCGCGAGGAATCTGGAAACTCAGCCAGGTAATGCCGGGCGTCGATCGTTCCTGCCATTGTTTCTTCTCGTTGTCCCAAAGGGCTGCGGAAGGCGTGCCGTCCGGGTTCGCGCGATTGACGTAGTTCAGAAATGGTGACGGAATAACAAATTCTGTTCCGACGGCCGGGCGTTCCAATATCAGGGGCGTGGCGATCAACGCAGCACCCATGTTCTTCATGTGATCTCCAAAACGTAAACCGTTCTCTAACGGTTCCGACCAGAACATCAATTGCGGCTGGCCCGGGTAATCCGGTCGTTCCGAATTCTCAAACAACGCTTTTAACGTGCGTCTCCTTCGGTCCTGTTCGTCACTCAACAGCCCCGCGCTGAGATACTGGTCTTTCTCAAATACATCGTCGCTGCGGACGTTAAAACGGCCATCGCTTTCCCAGTTGGCCCCCATGCGGCCCAAACGGCTGGCCACCATTGCATCCGTCCCCGGGGGCACGTGTCCGGAATACCATCCGGAAAGGCCACTGGCAGTGAAAGTGACATGCGCCTGAAGTCGATTAGTGATGGTCTCAGGCTGCTCAAAGCTCGTCGTCCCCACACCCGCTGGCTGATGCAGGTTTTCCCAATGGCATACGCCGAGATCGGTCGTCACCATCCGCCGTGACGACTGTTCGAGGCCAGTCATGTCCGGCACCATGCGGGCTTCCCGCGTTGATTCAATGGGAAATTCACTCCCCTCAGGCTGGTAAGTGGAAACGACGCCAGTACAACGCACGTCGTCCGTGCCAGCGATGCACTGTACCAGTTGGACACTGGCCATCGTCGGCGGGATCGCCTGACGATTCATTCTTCCCGTCTGGATCAGCAGCAGACTTACGGCAATCGCGGGAATCGATCCGATCCACCAAATCTGCTCAAGACGACCGCAGCGCAGCAGCCAGATACCAATCGCCACGATGCACATCGAGAACATCAGCAACGTCCCCACGATCAGCCACCATGAAGGAATGCCATAGCCAATATATTCTCCGACCTGAGGCTCAATGGCGGTGGGCTGAAGCAATCTGGCTGGACGCAATCGGAAGAATTCATCGGAAATATTGATCATTGATCCTGTAGGACGAAAATCTGAATGCATCAGTGGATCCTGAGGCCGTTCGGCACCGGCAGGATTCGGCGTCATCCATCCCCGCGGACCCAGCGTTGTCACCAACAGCTTTCCGTCGCCGCAGGGAAGGGACAATGCGGCAGGCCAGCCGTTGACCGCGTGTGTCACATTTGCATCCTGAATTTCCAGACGAACCAGGTCCACAGGATTTTCGTAGTCCACTGACTCACCGATCTTTGCTTCAAGACCGGAAGTGACTTGCGTCTGGTCGACTCGGACCGATGTCAGGCTGACACGGTCAATGACGGATCCCTTAAATTCGTCTCCAAGCAGCATCTGCAGGGCAGCCGGGTCAACTCGATCAAGCATGACCCACAAGTGACCACCGGCATACAGCCACTGGCGCAGTGCCACCATTGCAGCGAAGTCATCCATGATGCGATCATCAGCCATGACAATATGATCAAGGGCGTCCAGGCCCGTGTCATCCGAAGGCAGAAATGCATCCCCGAGCCAGCTAAGGTTGTTGGCTAATCCCAGTTCGACACGGCAAGCAATTACCAGCTGAGCGATCTCATCGGAGACCAGCGATCGCCTCGCGATAATCGCGGTATTTCGTAAATTATGTGTGACGATCAGGTCAACATCATGTCGCAGCCCCCCGCTGGCGCTTCTGACGAGCGCATCTTTCGCTGAAGCATCAAACACGAGAGAATGTAATTCGACGCTCCGCGCTGTGTTCCTGTCCAACCTCGGAACAAAAAGCGGGTGATCAAGGTGCAGGATTGAATGCCCGGGCATCCAGAATTGTCGGCCATATTGCAGGCTGGAATCTTCCCCGAAATATGTGCTGCAGCGCAGATTCTGAGCGTCAGGTCGTGCGTTTACCATGCTGAACCGCAGTGTGCCCCATCGCTCCGGGACAAGCACACTGACGCCGGATTCTGATGCCGGGTGCATCGTGTATTGCAACCCCGAACCCGCAACCGGCTGATCGGCCGATCCCGCCTCGTTGGTTTGGCTTTGCGCAACGGCACACCAGCCCCAAACAAGCAGGACGACGATCCGAACCGTCTTCAAGGGGAACGCGCATCGGTTTTGGCACATCATAAGGCGGCTTAATGTATTGTCCGGAACTAATTATGGCGCTGCATTTGACCGGCTCCCGCGAACCAGAAAAATGCTCTGCCGCCAGATTCTGAGCTTATCATCTGGGCGTGACGCACGCTACGTAAACTGGTTTCAAAACCTTATGAAGGCAGGAAATCTTCTGCAAACTTCAGGGATGCCGCGCTGTTTGGCTGAATTGATTAGTCGGCTCACTTCATGTTTTTTTCAATGTCCGCAGGGGTATTCCCCCGCCGGGAATCGAGTGTGGATTTAAGCCTGGGATTGTACTGTAGTGCCTGTTCAAATTTTTGCCTTGCCGACTGATATTGTTTCCGAATCGCGTACACCTCGCCTTGTTTAAGACTCGCCGTTGAACGCTCCCGGTCTGTTGTCGCGC
>JAGQQS010000333.1:4615-8874 GCA_020426105.1 Planctomycetaceae bacterium | reverse complement strand
ACGAAGGCGAATTTGTGGTTCTGCTGGGGCCCTCCGGGAGTGGTAAATCCACGTTGCTGAATATCCTTGGTGGTTTGGACGTTCCCACATCCGGAGCGGTATATTTTCGCAATCAGAATCTCACTGAATCGACGGACCGGGAACTCACACAATTTCGACGTCAGCATGTCGGTTTTGTTTTCCAATTTTACAACCTGATCCCAAGTTTAACGGCGCGGGAGAATGTCGCCCTTGTGACGGAAATCGCTGCTGAGCCCATGGCGCCCGCTGACGCATTGGCTCTGGTGGGGCTTCAGGATCGGATGGATCATTTTCCAGCTCAAATGTCCGGTGGCGAACAACAGCGGGTGGCGATTGCCCGAGCGATCGCAAAACGCCCGCAGGTGTTGTTGTGTGACGAGCCGACCGGTGCTTTAGATGCCCGCACGGGAGTGGTGGTGCTGGAAGTCATCGAGCGCGTGAACCGCGAACTGGGGACTACCACCGCTGTCATTACACATAATGCCGTGATCGCCGGAATGGCCGATCGTGTCATCAGCCTCTCTGACGGTCGCGTATCTGAAACGCGACGTAACGCACATAAACGCGCGGCAGCAGGGATTGAGTGGTGATCATGCGCGCGCTGGATCGAAAATTGCTTCGCAATTTGCGGGAAATGAAGGGCCAGGCAATTGCAATCGCGCTGGTGATCGGGTGCGGCGTTGCGATGTCGGTAATGTCGCTCAGCACATTGCGGTCCCTGCATGCGACCCGCCAGACGTATTACGAACGTTTTCGATTTGCGGACGTATTCGCCAGTTTTAAACGCGGACCTTTATCACTGCAGCAGCGCGTCGAAGAGATTCCCGGTGTTGCTCGGGTTGAACTGCGGATTGTCAGAAGTGTGAATCTGATCGTTGAAGGCATGCTCGAACCAGCGGTGGGACGATTGATTTCAATTCCGGATTCAGGCCAGCCGCGACTGAACCAGCTGTATCTGCGACGCGGACGGATGCCGGAACCAGGGCGACTCGAAGTTATTGTTGGCGAATCGTTCGCAAATGCTCATGGTTTTCAGCCCGGGGCCACCGTGGAGGCCATTATGAATGGCCGACTGCGCACGCTGAGAATCGTCGGCATCGCATTGTCACCGGAATTCATTGTGGAGATGAATGCAGCCGACATGCTCCCCGACTTCAAACGTTTCGGTGTGTTCTGGATGCCGGCCACGGAAATGGAAGCGGCGTTCGATATGGACGGGGCATGCGATGATCTTTCACTGACTCTGATGCGCGGGGCCAGTGAAGACGATGTGATTCGACGTCTTGACAACTTACTCGACGACTGGGGAGGCATCGGCAGTTTCGGACGAAAAGATCAAATGTCACATCGCTTCACGTCAGATGAAATAGATCAGCTGCGCGCCATGGGAGTGGTGACGCCTGTCATCTTCATGCTGGTCGCGGCGTTTCTTCTGAACATTGTGATGACGCGGGTCATTGATATGCAGAGAGCGCAGATCGCCGGACTCAAGGCGTTCGGCTATCACAATCATGAACTGGCAAGTCACTATCTTAAGTTTGTCGCCGTGATCGTTCTTGTTGGAGTGGTGTTCGGCACAATGTTCGGGATCTGGATGGGACACGGGCTGACGCAGATGTACACGCGTTTCTTTCACTTTCCGATGTTTCAGTTCATCTTCGACTGGCAGACAACATTGTGGACCGCTCTGGTCTGCGGCTTTGCAGCCTTCGCGGGCACATTCAGATCACTCTGGATTGCGGTCCGTCTGCCGCCTGCTGAGGCCATGCGTCCAAAATCACCGGGGGAATTTCACCGCACACTGCTTGATCGTTTCATCCTGCACCGCTGGCTGCCTCAGACATGGCGCATGATCCTGCGTCAAATTCGTCGCCGACCGCTGAAGACCGCGTTTTCTGTCTTTGGAATTGCGATGGCAGCTGGTGTCGTGGTACTTGGCAACTATGCCACCGACGCTCTGGACTTTATTGTTGATTTTCAGTTTCGACAGGCTCAGCGCCAGGACTTATGGGTCAATCTGCTGGAAGCCTCCCCCTCCGATACAGTCTGCGATCTGCATCATCTATCGGGCGTGATGCGGGTCGAAGCCTTTCGGGCATTGCCGGTCCGCATGCACTCAGGGCCCCGCTCACGCCGCATATCACTCATGGGAATGGAAGCCAGTCGCCGGATTTATCGTGTGCTGAATCAATCGGGCACTGAGCCGTCACTGGCAGATAACGGGATTGTTGTTTCGCAGAAACTGGCCGAACTGATGCGAATTCAGGTCGGCGACCGGGTGACTTTGGATGTGCTTGAAGGCAAGCGTCCGACCGTGGACGTTAAAGTCGTGGGGACGGTCGATGACCTTTCGGGAACGAATGCCTTCGCGCTGCGGCCTTTTGTCAATCGCGTGGCGCAGGAGGGGTCCCTGGTTTCCGGTGCGTGGCTGTCCGTTGATCCACTTCATCTGGACGAAATGTATGTTCAATTGAAAGCCACACCGCGGATCGTGGGTGTGACGGCCAACGCGGCCTCGATCCAAAGCTTTCTGGATACAGTCGGCGAGAATCAAACACAAATGCAGAGTTTCGTGATCGGTTTTGCGATCGTGATTGCGGGTGGTGTTGTCTACAACACCGCCCGCATCAGTTTGTCTGAACGGGATCGTGAGCTGGCGACGATGCGCGTTCTGGGATTTACCAGAGCTGAGATTTCCGTGGTGTTACTGGGCGAACTGGCTTTGCTGACAATTGTGGCCATTCCGATCGGACTGGCCATGGGATACGGCATGGCATGGCTTTCGGCACGCTCAATACACACCGATCTGTTCCGAATCCCGCTGGTGATCTACCCTGCGACGTACGGTCGCGCGGCGATGATCGTGTTGCTTGCAGCGATTCTTTCCGGGTTCGTTGTAAGGCGTAAACTGGATCAGCTGGACTTGTTTGCCGTGTTGAAGGGACAGGAGTGACTCATGAAGGCCCATTCACAGCGTGCCATTCTGATCATGGTGGCGTTGGCAGTTGTGGCCGCGGTCGTGCTGGCCATGCTCCCGGCACCGGTTGCGGTCGATGTTTCCACCATTTGCCGGGGACCTTTGGTGGTGACAATATCGGACGACGGACGAACCCGGATTCGTGAAAGGTATATCGTATCTGCCCCGCTCAGTGGTCGGCTGGTGCGTATTCAGCTGAAACCTGGCGATCCGGTTGTGGCGCACGAGACGCAGTTAACGGCCATTGAACCGGCAGACCCTTCACTGCTGGATCCCCGTGCGGTCGCGGAAGCGGAGGCACGGGTCAAAGCCGCCGATGCTCGGCTGGGTCAGGCGAAGCCGCGTCTTGAATCGGCACGCATTGCCCTGAATCACGCCGAAACGGAACTTGGTCGAATACAGCAGTTGTTTGATCGGAACGCTGGCGCAAAACAGGAGCTGGACACTCAGCGTGTCATATTCCAGCAGGCGGGAAACGAATACGAATCTGCAAAATTCGAAGTGGAAATCGCGAGGTTTGAGCTGGATGTGGCCAAAGCCGCGATGACGCGTGGTTCAGATGACAGTGGCAGACATGAATGGAGCTTTCCTGTGACATCGCCCATTTCAGGGCGTGTTCTGAGAGTGTTCCAGGAAAGTGCCACTGTGCTGAATGCCGGCGAGCGAATTCTGGAGATCGGTGAGCCGACGGATCTGGAAGTCGAGGTTGACGTCTTGTCCCGTGACGCGGTACGGATCCGACCGGGGAACCGGGTTATGCTGGAACAATGGGGTGGTGGAGTGTCCCTTGCGGCGCGTGTACGACTGATTGAACCATCGGCTTTTACGAAGGTGTCTGCCCTTGGCCTTGAAGAGCAGCGCGTGAACGTGATCATTGATTTCGTTGAGCCGCCGGACAAACGTCCGCCGCTCGGCGACGGATATCGCGTCGAAGCAGCAATCGTGGAGTGGGAGTCTACTGATGTGCTGACAGTGCCCACGGGCGCGTTGTTTCGTGACGGCGACAGCTGGGCCGTGTTTGTCGCGGCAGGCAATCGTGCCCGACTTACTCGAGTGGAACTCGGTCACAGGAATGATAATGAAGCGGAAGTGCTGCGGGGTCTGAAAGAAGGTGATCGAGTTATTCTTTACCCCGGAGACCGAGTCGAAGATCGAACCAGAATCGAAGAGCGATGAGTGGTGGCCTCCCGGTGCCTGGCACCTAAAACGCCCCCACCCGGACGCGTGTGACAAGAGTAGCCATCACTCTCTGAGTGATGAA
>JAGQQS010000333.1:0-4583 GCA_020426105.1 Planctomycetaceae bacterium | reverse complement strand
TGGTCGTATTTCTCAGCTCAGTCACACCGAAACTGATCGCTTCATCGACTTTTGTCGCATGTGTCCGGCCAGGTTTATCCTGGTGGAATTAAGTGGACCTGTGGCACTTCGCGGCTCTACCGACCCCGCGTCGGTCGATCGCCGACTTGCAGGCTACTCCGCGGCGCAAAAACATCGCTCCCTCACTCCTCCCCTTGTTTTGCTCGCCTTCGGCAAGCAACACAAGGGCAGGGGTGTTGCGTTGTGTGGGGGCGCACTCGTAGCCCTCCAGTCTTGCTTCCGCCGACACAGGGTCGGACGGAGAGCTTAATTGCACGCCGCTGGGCGGTAAACCCGATGGGGACGATTCGCATCACGAAATTTCCCGAGAAATTGCTATTGTTTCCGTCGTGCGTATATCGGTCGTATCGTTCCTCTTCTCACTGGTACCATGGAAATCCCACCGGCTCATTGCCTGTGCCTGCTCGACTGGACGGCCCCACAATCGAAAGCGGGCAAACGAAGTTCCCCGCCAAAACAGTTTCCGTCATTGTTTCATCGGCTGCATATCTCGGTCGAGATCTGGCGTCGGCTGGTGAAAGATTTTGATAAGCGTTACATCAATTTGTGTTTGCTTTAATCGCAGATCAGGGCACTAATCGTGTCTCGTGAATGCCTGGAGGCGCGATGCTCTCGACCGACTGACGGATCGGCACGACCGGATAGCGGCGACGTTGGGTCTCGCGAAGGTGCTCGATCAGAATGCGGCGAACTTCAGCGACGGCTTCGGGATGGCGATGGACTTCACTGTGACTCGCACGCACGATTTTCTCGCTGTCAGCATCTTCACAATGTGCGCTTCTCCATGCGACAACCCCATCTGTCCAGTCTTTCTCGGATTTGCCGCGTTTAATTCCCACGATGTTATGATGTTTCACGTCCGGCGGAACATGCGTCTCGCGGATCAACGTCAGGACTCCCGATTTTTTGGTCAACGAATCCAGACTTGTGCGGGGCGCTGAGAAGCGTTCCCACCAGCTTTTGTCGTCCTGTTCAAATACCACCTGACTCAACTGATAGGTTTTTGCCGGGAGCCAGACCAGAGACCCGCTCACCCACTGCGTGAATCGGTTGGAGAGTGAGCTGCCATTGTACGGGCTGGCAATCGTAACGATGCGATCGACAGCCGGATTGGATTCGAAAAAGAAGACACGGCGGATTTCGGACTTCACTTCCGTGCTGGCCCTCAGCTCATCGACCGGCTTACGACTCACGGAATTCCAGAGTTTATCTCCGCTGTTGATTGTCAACATCTGAGAAATCAGGCCGCCCATGCTGTGGCCAACGACGACCATTTCATCAAGGTGTTCATTGCGATGATATGGATCGCAGTCATGCCGCACGTTCTGCAGTTCATCACGCAGTTTGGCGGCCGAAAACGCCAGCGGTTCACCAGTCGGGTACAGATAGAACCAGAACTGATATTTGCGTCGAATCTCCGGGTCTGCCTGCAGGTCATTGAACATTTCCATCCACGTCATGGGACTCGACCAGATTCCATGAACCATCAGGACCGGAATTCGATCCGGATCGTAGGGCTGAACCATATACAGCCCTGAGACCGTCGCCGCTCGATCCGGGCGAATGAAGCCCCAGGTATCCAGCAGACTGATATCCTTGTTGCTCAGAAATCGCGCCAGCGGAGTGCTGACATCGGCTTCAAGCGGCACGACGGAGTCACCGACGACCATCCCGTCAGATTCACGCGGATCAAAGATCTGCAATCGACCGCCGTCGGGCGAATCGCTGTCAAACCGCAGTACCAGCGTCGCGGCAAAACTCATCCCCTGCGTATAGTATTTTTCAACAGGATCGCGAGCCGCTGACTGACCGCGAATCGCAATAATCGGTACACCGAGTCCCGCTGTCGTGTTCCGACTGCGAAGATTCTTCAACTGATAGTCAGAGACAAATTCAAACTCACCCATCTGATCCGGTGTGAGCAGAGGCGACGAAAACGGAATTTCAAACTGTAACTGGCGATGACTCAACGGCATGTAGATCGATTGACCAAGTCTTACTTTCCCGGCACTCCGAGCAATGCGCAGCAAATGCTCTGAACTCGCGTTATAGACCTCCGCCGTACCTCGATGCTGTGGCTCGTTCGGATCCGGCTGCAGGCCACTCGAATCCGGCGTTGCGAAATATCTCCATGCGGATCGCGCCGAGTCAAAGTACAATTCGGAAGCGAGCTGTACATCGTGTATCTGTGCCGATTCCGCACCCAGATACTTTAGTTCCGCCAGCGCGTGTGCCGCTTCATGAAAATTCTCAGAATCCAAATGCTGCTGTGAATGCTGAATCATGCCCTTGAGATTGGCGGTTCCCTGGTACCCGGTCTGACGCAGAAACGCATCCGTTCGCTGAGAATATTTCACCATGCCAAATGCAGTTGTGTTCATCCGCTCGGTCAGCGGGTTGTGAGGTTTCTCACGCAGCTGCACAAATTCAGTCGTCGCGCAGCCACAAGTCGACAGCAGCAGGCTGCAGAAAAGCAGCGCCGGCTGGACGTATTCTATGCGGTGGCGGAAACACAACATCGAGCGAAGTATCTTGAACGAAGGAGCGAGACCTGCAACACAAAAGACAGGAAATACAAAAAGTCATGGCGCAGCGTCCCCCATGAACGCGACGTGACTCGTTTCGGCGTGTAGAGTCATCGTTCTTGAAAACCGGGTCAATACTTGATTGCTGAGAGCCGAAAACATGGGCACTCTGGCGTAACAGGGAGATTTGCGTCATGTGGGATTAATGCTAAAAGTCGCAAGAATCGTGCTCAGCCTGAGTCAAATTTTCGTACTTGAGATTCTGGAGCAGACACTTCGCATTTGAATTCCGGCGTCAAATTCACCTTCTTAGCTTTGCCTGGTCAGAAATCCTGTGAGACACGATCGTTCCGACATCGCAAAATCAGCGGCAATTGCGGTTTGTGGCTGCATACTCATTTCGAGCATGGTATGGACTGTGCTGACAGAGCCTCGATTGAATGATGCCTTCTGGCCGCGGGATATTGGTGATCGCGTAGTCGCAGCCTTTGGGGGGACTGCCGACGTTCGCGTGGCGGGTGATCGGCGTATTGAACTTGGATGGATCTCCGTCGTGTTACGGTTTGGGGCGACGTTAATCCTTGCGGCGACCGCGAATGGATTATGGGCATCGCGGCGGTCGGGGGAATTGGCCGGAACGGGAGTCAGCAGCCGGTTCGTTTCCGGATTCATATCAACCATGACCGCGATCGCCCGGCCATGGATCCTTGCCGGGGTTTGGCTGATCGGCTGGATTCTGGGAACCTCAGTTAGCAGTCCTGAACCGTTGAATTTTCTGCAGCTGACCACGCCATTGGCGGCCGCGTTGATTGGCGCGCTGTCCGTGAATGGGTTCTGCAATTCAACCTGGGGGCCTTCAAAGTTACTTCGTGCACCGGGGAATTCCGTAGCAGGCGGGCGTCAGGGGTACAGTCCGTTACTCATTCTGATCGTGGCCGCCGTTTGCTGGGAAGGCATGTCATTCTGGATGAACGAACGTCTGTACGCCGGTTTGCTCGTCCCGCACGGCGATTCGGCCATGTACGAAGAGCATCTCTGGAATGTATGGCACGGCAAAGGATTTCGCAGCTACCTCGATCAGGGGCTGTTTCTGGGAGAGCATATCCAGGTCATTCACCTGCTGTTGCTGCCCCTGCATTACCTGTGGCCATCGTACCTCATGCTGGAGCTGGTCGCATCGTGTTCTCTGGCGAGTTGCGTAATTCCGATCTTCCTGATTGCCCGGCGGCATTCGGGAAGTTCGCGTGCGGCATTATGGCTGGGTCTGGCCTGGCTGCTTTTTTTTCCGATGCACTATCTGGATATTGCGATTGACCTGAAGACATTGCGTCCGAGCTGCTATGGGCTGCCGTTCCTGTTCTGGGGCATCGATTTTGCAGAACGCCGCCGTCTGTTCAGTTCGTCGATCTGTTTTCTGATTGCCCTGACGACGCAGGAAGATTTCGCGCTGGTGGCGGGATCGATCGGAGTTGTTTTATTTCTGCTTGCTCGAAAAAAATCCGAGGCTGAGTCAGTCGTTGACGCGCGTCGGTTTTCGGTATGGTCGGTGAGCCTCGTGTTGTTTTCAGTGGCGTGGGTGCTGCTGGCCGTGCTGGTCGTGATTCCTGCATTTCGTGGGGGAGATGCCGTTCACTACAGTCGCTACTTCGGAGAATTGGGCAGCAGTCCGGGCGATCTGGTTCGCAGTGCGCTGCGCACACCCGGCAAAGTATTGTCGCAGCTGTTCAGCCTGAGAACACTGTTTTATGTGTTGGTCCTGACGGCGCCCCTCGGCCTTCGCCCGCTGCGCAAGCCCATGTACCTGATCAGCTGCGCCGCCACATTTTGTATGTTGAGCCTGATCCAGCTGGGGAACAGTGTTGGGGCGACCAATGTTTCCGGGCTGTCGGAACTGCCGCCCATTCCGTATCACCATTTTCATGCACCCCTGCTGCCGGTATTGTTCTGGGCAGCGGCGGCGAGTCTGCGTCCGCCGGGCGGCGTGAGTGCGGCGCGCTT
>JAGQQS010000332.1 GCA_020426105.1 Planctomycetaceae bacterium | reverse complement strand
CAAAGTGCCTGCCTCTCGCACGTTCATCTTGGGGGCAACGCCCGAGGAAAGGTACCGATAGATACAATTTAGCCCTGAAAGGGCGAAATTAAACTTGGGAATATCTCGCCCTTTCAGGGCTTTACAATCACAAATGTGCATTAACCCAGGGCGTTGCCCTGGGCTATCACTTTGCGGGCCGTTGGCCCTGAACGCATTTGTCTCACGAGCCGCTGGCAGCGGAGGTGTCAATGACGGCATCTGCTTCAATCAGCAGCAGGCGGGTGCAGATCTGCGGCAGCGGAACGCCGAAGCACTGTGAGACGGCAAACCGATACTCTTCCAGTTGCGGACCATAATGCAGGCGGCGGGCTTCAATCCAGCGGCGGCGTTCGCCGCCAAAACGATCGGTCTTAAAGTCGATAATGTCTGCCGCAATCGGACGTCCGTCCTGGATTAACAGGACCAATCGATCAATGGATCCGAGGACAAGCTCGTTTTGATGCAGCAATGCAAACGTACGTTCGCGTTCAACTTTTGGCACAGCCTGTCCGGATGCAATAGCCGCGCGGAACGGGGAAAATACTTCGATGCTGTTCAGCGACTGACGCTCGAACACGCGTCGTGTTTCGGGCCGCTGAACAGCCTGATAAAATGCTGACAACAGCGGATCGACCGCGGCCGCCGGGACGGTTAGCTCAGAGGCGCGGCGGCGAAGTAGTGCCTCGTCCGGCACGCCGGTGTCGTTATCCAGCCATTCGATACACTCGAACCACGCGTGCATCAGCGTGCCTCGGGTTTTAGGATCGACGCTCAGCCGCACCCCGGCCTCTGCAATGTCCGGTGACGTCGGCAATGATTCGCGTCGGGCGATCAGGGATGTGACTGCCGGAAGATACAATCTGGTTTCATCATGCCTGGAAGGTGCGCGTCGCTTCAAACCACGACGTCGCCCATCGATCATGGGAGCAAGCCGCACCCGTGGGACCGTAAGCGATCGTGATTGCCGCTGTTCTGCCTGAGGCTTTGTCATCTTCTCAACCGATTTGTACCAGTCCGGGTCACCGGTTTCGTACAGCATCACGGATGCTTCCGCCTGCGTCTGATCGGTCAGTGATGCGAGCAGCAGACCAGCGAATGTTTTAGGTGGCTGCTTACTTGTGATGGGCTTTGTCAGCATGTGCATCGAGTGAATGGCACGGGTGACGGCCACATAGAAGACAGAAAGATTGTCGGAGATCTGCCGCGCAATGGTGTCTTCAAATGCCGACTGCAGTTCGCTGGGGAGCATGGGCCAGATTGCTTTATTGCTCCAGACACAGACTCGATCGGGGACTTCTCCGGCAGCAGGTCCCGTAAAGGCGGCCTCGGGAGCTTTAAATATGGGAACATCGAGATCGGGCAGCACGACAACATCGAATTCCAGTCCCTTGCTCTGGTGAATTGTCATAACTCGGACCGGGGCCGGCTCTGACTTCTGAAACTTACTGTTCTCCAGCAGACGCACAAAGTCGCATGGATTCAGGGATCCGGTCTGATCGAACTGCCAGCCCTGCGCCACGATCTGCTGAAGTCGCAGTCGATCGCGGGCCGTACAAACCTCTCTCACAGATTCCGACAACGTCTGCAGTGTCCTTCCATACCCGTGATCCATCAGGCTGCTGCGCAGGTTTGCCGCGACAGCTTCTGCCTGCGCAGAATCTTTCCAGTCATGCAAGCCGGTGACGGCTCCCAGCGGAGAGCTGGCGACATGATAGCGTGATACCTTGCAGCCGGGATGCGATGCCATCTGCAGCAGCGACAACATTGCCAGCACGGCAGCGCTGTCCGTTGGCGGCGTGCCCCCCTCTTCGCTGGCCGGGACATTGAGTTGTGACAATTCATGAACAATTCGCGCGACGGCATTGTTTGTCCGCGTCAGCACGCCAATCGTCGCACCCGGTGTCTGCAGGTGAAGTTCACGAATCTGTTCGGCCACCCAGCGATGCCACGGCCCGCGGCGTTCGTCCGCTGAATCACCTTCCATCACGGGCGACGAGCGGAAGCATACATAGCCGGGCATGGACTCGTTTGCGGTGGAATGCTCGGGGAATGCATTTGACCAGTTCAGGCATGGCAGATGGTAGTCTTCCAGATTCGAATGCCGCGCAATGTGCTGGAATATCATGTTCACAGCATGCATGACGGCAGGTGCTGACCGTCGACTTTTATCCATTGGCTCTTCTGTGACGCCGGGTACGGCACTGGAAACGGCATCGAGAATCGCCGCGACGCCGCCCCGCCAGCCGTAAATCGCCTGCTTACCGTCACCGACGCAAAAGAAGCTGTGCTTTTCATGTCGATCCAGGTTCTGCGTCAGACGCTTCAAAATCTTCCACTGATCTGCGGAGGTGTCCTGAAACTCATCAAGCAACAAATTGCGGATCGAACTGTCGAGACGAAAACTCATCCGATCGCCGCTCGCTGCTTCCACCGACTTCGCAAGCGTTCGCGTCACATCGCCGAAACCCATCCAGCCATGGTCGGACCGAAGTCGCGCATACTCCCGATCGAAACGGGAAATTAAATCGCGAATGGCACGCATCTGCTGGGCCAGACGGTCCAGCAATTCGGCCTTTGCGTGATTGATTAGTGGACGATAGGCCGCAATCAATTCTTCACTGATCTCTTTGCGGTAGTATGTCGATTCGCCCGCCAGAACTTTTGCGGCAATTCCGGTTTTGACAAACTCGTCCCACTGCTCTGTTTCAAAGCGCACGGCATCGGCGGCCCGAGCCTTCTGATAGTTTTTATCCTGCGGTAACTCACACGAATTGAGATCCAGTAGTGCCTGTTGAAACTGCGGCTTTGTCAGACGAGGATATTTTGGCAACTTGTTCCATGCTTCATCGCTGGTGAGCAGAAACAGTTCATGAAAGCTCCGCACTGTCTCGTCAATCAGGTCACGCACACTGCGTTTCGAGCGGCCTTTCGCCAGCATATGCATGAGGTTCTGAGCATCCTCCGGAACCTGTTGCGACAGAACCGCATCAATCGCCTGTTCACGCAGATCCGCATCCGTGTGCTCGTCAACAATGCTCCAGCCGGGAGGCAGTCCCAGTTCGAGTGTCAGACTGCGAGCCACCTGCTGAAAGAAACTGTCCAGGGTACACACACGCAGGCGATGCAGATTCCGCGTCACTTCCACGAGCAATTCGCGGGATGATGCTTTTGTAATATCCGGCTGCTCAAGGAACATCGCCAGGCGTTTCGCGGCCTGAGAGTCGTCCGCGGCTTCAGCCAGTCGCAGGAGGACACGTCCCAGAATCTCACCCGCGGCTTTGCGCGTAAACGTTGTCGCCAGAATTGTTTCCGGGGCATGTCCCTGAAATAGTTGTCGCAAAAAATGCGACGACAGCTGGAACGTTTTTCCACTTCCCGCGGAGGCTCGTATAAGTTTTCGCATTGGATGTTCTGTTGGTGTCCGCTTTCCCGCGACATATCACGAATTCTCCGCCACTGCGGTTCGACGGATTGTAGTGAACCGGTGTCGTTTCGTCCTGATCTTTAGAGTGGTGCTCACGGTCGCACCGGACCTCCTGAAACGTTTGAACGATCTCTGTTAACACGAACATCCGCGCGTGTTCACCAATGAGAGTATTCGCGAGTGGCATGCGTCAGCTTGCTGGCACATACACGCGGAATGGGGAGGCGCACACCGCTTTGATCCGAGGACTAAATACTGCCCGCACGCAGTATAAATGGCAGGACTGCAATAAAACACGAAACACAGGAAAGACAGGGGGCTTTATTTCCGCCATATTCGACCGGATTCAAGACAAACATTCGTCTTGAGTCAAAACGCACTTATGTGCAATGCTACGGCTCTCGTCATATCTCCTCTCTCGATTTATTGCTTCTAATCCCGAATTTTCCGCTGATTTTCTCCCTGGGCACAACGGCAATGGTTCCGTCTGAGCCCGATTCATAGGCCCGAACATGCCAGGTTCGTACGCTCAGATTCAGCGAATCCGACGCCTTACTCGCGTTTGGCCGTGCTGGTGCGTCCTGACGATGGCAGTGGCCTCCGCGTTTTATTGGCCGCCGGTGTTTACTTTCGCACAACAGGACAGTGAAGTCACCGTCGCGGACATTCGGATCGAGGGAAATCAAACCATTCCCGAATCCGTGATCCTGCAGAAAATACAAGCGCAGCCGCAGAGACCCATTTCTGAGCGGCTGATTCGCGAGGACATTCGTTCGATGATGTCGACGCGTTGGTTTTTCAGCGTCAAAGAGCGACTTGACGAAACCGCCGACGGATTGATTCTGGTATATACTGTGCACGAAAAGCCAATCGTGCAGCGTGTTGAGTTCCGTGGAAACAAAAAGATTAAACTCAAGCATCTGAATGCCTGGACTGGCCTTAAAGCCGGCAGCCCGTTTGACGCTCGAGCAAATCACGAAGCAGTCAATCGTATCGAGCGTGAATATAAGGATAAGGGATACTATTTTGCAAAAGTATCACTGATCAAAGGCGGCAACCCTGGTGATCGCGAGGTCATCTTCCAGATCGTCGAAGGTCCCAAGGTTCAGGTGAAAGAACGCACGTTTGAAGGGAATAAATTCTGGTCACCAGGTGATCTGCGGAAAAATCTGGTGAGCAAAGAGGCCTTTTTGATCTTCGGCGGGATTTACAATCCGGACACAATCCCGGCCGACATTGAAGCGCTGAAGGGTTACTACAAAAGTGTGGGGTTCTTCGATGTGGAAGTCACCGGGAAACCTCTGTTTTCAAAAGATCGTTCGGACGT
Organism: Planctomycetaceae bacterium; assembly: GCA_020426105.1. Lineage (GTDB taxonomy): Bacteria > Planctomycetota > Planctomycetia > Planctomycetales > Planctomycetaceae > SXXK01. The sequence goes on along the minus strand of JAGQQS010000332.1, from coordinate 1,547 downwards.
CAATCTGCATTTTACAATCACCGAAGGACGCCGCTACAAAGTCCGCGAGATACGCTACGAAGGCAATTCCACGATTGAGACAGCTCGTTTGAAAAGCGGATCGAAACTGAATGACGGCGAATACTACAGTGCGTATCCGTTGGCCAAAGATGTGCGGCGTATGCTTGGATACTACGGCGAAAAGGGGCACTTCTTTGCCACGGTGAATCCGGTGCCGCATTTTCTGGAACAGCCGGGCATCGTAGATTTGGTCTTCGAGATCGACGAAGATCGCCCCCGTTATGTGCGTGATATCAATATCACCTATGACGGCGATCATCCTCATACGAAACAGACAGTCGCCCTGGATCGTCTGCAGATTCAGCCGGGCGATCTGGCTGACCCCAGTCGTATCCGCCGCGGGCAGTCACGACTTAACGGGAGTCAGCTGTTCGAACCCGGCATCGGATTTCAGTTCAACCCGGTCGAACCAGGCCAGTCCGGACTTAATACGGAATCCCGAACATATCGGGCCCAGGAGCCGCGCTCCGGTGGCGACAACTGGACACACGCATTTCAGATTGCCACTCAGCGGGCCGCATCCCAGGAGGCCAGCGGCGATCTCAAATGGCTGACAGCCGGACAGGAGCCAACGACAGCAACCTTTCCTGAGTCAGATTCGATGCTCAAATCGGACCTTGTTCGACATCGCGAGGCCAGTGCATCCGTCGAGCCTTCGAATGCGGACAGCGGTGAACTGGTTGTCCCGGCGGCAGAACCACAAAACAAACCACATCGACCTCGCTATCAGCGTGAATTCAGTCCTGTTGCGCCGAAACCTGCCGGATCGAATCACAAAGTCGCGCATCCCGTGTATGAATCGGATCTGATGGGATTTCGTCCCGTTACTCCGACGGGCTTTTTCTCGTTTGAACCTGTCACCTTTCAAACAACGTATCAGGACGATGCCGATCCTGTCGTCCGTGCCCAGAGTCCCGGGCAATTGCCGCAGCGAACCGATGCAATTCTTGACGGCAGTCCGTATCAGGGGCAGTTTAAGGAAATTCAGCCAGGTTGGCTGGATATCGATGTGAACGCTGTTGAAGGAAGAACCGGACGTTTGATGTTCGGTGCCGGTGTTAATAGTAACTCCGGTCTCGTCGGCTCCTTTGTATGGGATGAATCCAACTTTGATATCCTGCGTCCGCCGACAAGCTTCTCTGACATCATCGAAGGTCGTGCGTGGCGTGGCGGGGGGCAGCGATTCAGGATCGAAGCCGCACCCGGTAATCAGGTCAGCCGCTACGCCGTGAGCTGGACAGATCCCTACTTCATGTACACGGATTACAGTCTGGGAGTGAGTGGATTCTACTTTAACCGCTACTATCCCGACTGGACTGAGAATCGTTATGGAGGCCGTGTTTCGGTCGGTCAGCAGTTCACACCCGAATGGTCCGGTTCCGTGGCCCTGCGACTCGAAGATGTGGAAATGCTGAATCCGCGAACACCGACGCCGGCGATCGTGCTTCCATTACTCGGTTCAAGTTTCCTGTCAACCCTGCGTGGCT
>JAGQQS010000331.1 GCA_020426105.1 Planctomycetaceae bacterium | reverse complement strand
GCCGCTTTTCTGCGATATGAACAAAATGTTCGACTGCCGATCATTGTGGAACTCTATAACTGGCAGATTGGGGTGATGGACGAGGCAGGCGCCGACGATCGGCTGGTGGAAATCAAACATGCGTCACGCATGCGATCCCTCGCGAACACAGAAAAGCGATCTCGAGGTCAGTTGCTGGGACTGCGTCGGGCAAAGATCGTTCCGACACGCGAACAGCAGGAAGCAAAGCTCCAACAGTTCATCAACAGTGATCCGACGCGGTCAGCAAAGTATGCTTCATTGCTGCAGGATATCGAAAAGGTGTATACCGAAATGTCTGCGGCCGCGATGTTTGAGATCAATCTGGTACAGCTTCGTCAGGCCTGCCGCGCTGCGGCATTTGGCTATTTCGTTTACGACGCTGCAGTCGAACGCGCCAAACCCAATCTCGACCGTGAAGCTCCGTACATGGATCGCAATTTCCCCCAGTCTGTGCAGGAACTGCAGGTGTCCATGAGCGACTGGCACCTGCCGACCGATCAGCTGCTGCTGGCTGGAATGCTGGATCGCCTAAGTGAGTTACCCGCGGCCAGCGAACTTGAACCGCTCCGATCATTGCTCGCCGCACCTGGCACGCTCTCTGCAAAGTCAGGATTACTGCTGACAGGGACGCGACTGGGAGATGTCAGCTTCGTTCAGGATTGTCTCAAAAAGACGGCAGCAGAGTTGCAGCAGATCGACGACCCTCTGCTGCAACTGATCATCCAGCTGTATCCCGCATGGCAGACACTCCGCGACACGGAAAAAGCAAGGGACGGGCGTTTGAGCCAGTTGTACGGCTCATTGATGGAAATAAAGCAACAGTTTCTTGCCACCGATTTTATTCCCGACGCAAACTCGACACTGAGATTTACGAGCGGTCGCATCCGATCCTATTCTCCCGCCGACGCTGTGATCAGGACGCCTATTGCAACACTTCGCGGTGTCATTGAAAAGACGACCGGCGTTGAGCCTTTCATCACACCGGAGCGAGTCCTGAGAAAATATGAAGCAGGAGAGTTTGGTTCATTCATCCATCCCCGCCTTGGTCAGGTTCCAGTGGCGCTTCTGTACGACACAGATACGACCGGTGGCAACTCGGGCAGTCCGGTAATGAACGCAAAAGGCCAGCTGGTCGGAGTTAACTTTGATCGATGTTTCGAAGCGACAATCAACGACTTCGCGTGGAACAAGGACTACAGCCGTTCAATCGGCGTGGATATTCGTTATGTGCTGTGGATTACAGGTATCGTCTACGAAGCCGATCATCTGCTGCGGGAAATGGGAGTGAAATAAGGCAGGTACTCCACTGCTGGTGTCCTGGCTGCGCAATACATCTGAAGCATGGCGAATCCGCAAATTCAAACGCACACACGAAAAATCCGCGAGCGGAATTCCACTCGCGGATTGCGATGGGCAGCATGCTGCTTCTGAAAGTCAGAATCCGGGAATCTCGAAGGCGCGTCTTTCTGCGATTCGACGCAGTTTTTCAAGAGTGCGAACTTCAATCTGTCGCACTCGCTCTTTGGTAACTCCCAGACGACTTCCAACCTGTTCCAGCGTTTCAGGCTCTTTGCCTTCACTCAGGCCAAACCGGCAGGCAATGACCTTCTGTTCCCGCCCGTCCAGTTCCTGCATCATCTCGCGAATCACCGCGCGCTGAGATTTGTTCATGTGCTCATCAATAAAGAACGAACCTCGCTGTTCCGTTTTTTGTTCAAAAACCTCGTCGTTGCCGGTGCGAAATCGATCAAGTCGCTTGTGTTCTGCCGGAACAGATCGAGCGAAATTCTTGAGAATGGCCCAGGAAGCGTAGGTGGAAAACTTATTGCCACGTGCAAAGTCAAACTTTTCAACAGCACGGATCAATGAAATATTTCCATCACTCACGAGTTCAAAGAACCCGGAGTTGGCTTTGAGATACCGCTTCGCGATGGAAACAACGAGTCTCAGGTTGGAGCGAATGAGCAGATTCTTTACCTCCGTAATGTCTGCCAAAATTGATTCCAGCCTGGACACCATGCGGGCCGACGGCTTACGAACGTCCAGTTCTTTTCGGAGTTCCGAAAACTGAAATTTACGAAAATTCATACGCCGGAAATAATACTGCTCGTGGGCTTTTGTGAGCAGTGGGACGCGGTACAGCTCGATCAGGTACGCCGGCAGCCCTGTCGGCACGCGGCCGATCGTTGAGTTATCAACTTCGGGAGCGGGACCGCAAATAACCGCCTCCGCGTTGCTCTGATGGAAAACGTCGCTGTCGATATAATCCACGTTCGCTTCCATCAGCCGCTTCACGCGTGCCTCCATTAGAGCGCCATGGACTGCTGTCTTGCTCAGCGAAAACGCTTTCGCCAGACACGCCACGCTCTCACCCAGTTGCCACCGGGCAAGCATCGATTCATTCCGCTCTGCGACACTTCCCAGAGAACTGTCGGCTCCAATGGTCAGAAACTGCGCAGCCCGTGCCGGATCAACTGCTGGAATCTGACCGGTAAGAGTCGGCAGGACTTCCGGAATTCGAAACGCATTTCTGGCTGAATCAACCGAACTTGCTGTGCTAACCATGACTAGCTCCCTTCCTAATAATCTGATCTGACCAATCAGGCAGGTCAATTTGCATACACTGCTATTTCGTAACAGGCTCCCAGCATTCTGACGCTGGCAGTCCAGTTCCGATATCATCCGTAATGCAAATCCCGGACCACTGCAGGCCAGATCACTGACCGGAACTTGACGCTGTCTCGCTACACCCTGGAATGAACACCGCTTGGCACGTCGCTACCGGCACAATTCGCTCATATTCACAAAGATTTGACTGAATTGCTGGTAGGAGTCGCACATTTCAGGGATATTCGTCCCCGGACGCTGATCAAACAGTCAGTTTTGTGATCGGACATCCCCCTGAACTGTCACGCCCGAGTGATCTCGTTTGTAAATACGTAAATTGGAGACGCGATCATTGCAAAATTGTTCGGAGAATTTGAACAATTGCACTTTTGAGTCTCACACCGCAGCAATCGCAAAGACACACAAAATGGCGATCCAGACGATTCCCAGTGCGTGCCAACACCAGCCCGCGAAAGTCACGCCCCAGTAGTATTCGTGATCGTAACGATCCGCGAAGGCGGAAAGAGTCACCCACAGCAGAATTGACTGAGCGACTATAAAGTGCATGGCATGTATGCCCGCGAACATAATGACGACGCTGTGCGCACTGGTCTGCATTTCAAGCTCAGGTGAGATTGATTTAATAATGGACCACATTCCGTACGATTGCACCGCGACAAACAGGATGGCCGTGCCCAGTGCCAGCAGAAGAGACCTTCGGAACCGGTATTGGCGTTCAAGACGAACGTTGCTGTGAGCGTCGTGCAGGCACCAGCTTCCGAGCGCCAGGAACACGGTGCCGAACTGAAAAGCGGCGGGCAGTTCGAGCGATCTGCTGGGGGGTGGGTGTCCGAAGATCAGCTTGAGCGACAATCCCAGCAGGAGAATGACACCGCCCTGAAGGAACGTCGCGACAAAAAATCGACGCGTCAATGACGCGCGTGCCATGTCCCATCGATTTGCCATTGATCGTCGTGAACTCCTGTATAAATCGGGGCGAGGCAGCAAAAATCAGGCGGGCACACATTGCGGAACAGGCTCATTCCGGCAGGAGAATGCAAGGATACAATATGGACGCTTGCCTATTCGCGCGGGAAGGTAACAATATCCGTGAGATTCGACGATGTAACGACAGCGGGTCAGGAATGCGGATTTCTGCGGTTTTGTGAAGTGTTCCGGCTGTCATTCGTCCTGACAAGGTTTTCTCAGAGGAAATACAAATGAAGAAATTCTGGCAAACTCTGGTACTCGGGTTCGTTTGCGTGGCAGGAACAACTTTGATGGCGGCAGACTCTGTGCATGATTTTAAGATGAAGAATATCGAAGGCAAGGAAGTGGCTTTGTCTGATTACAAAGGCAAAGTATTACTTGTTGTGAATGTGGCGAGTAAATGCGGCGCGACGCCACAATACGAACAGTTGCAGGCACTTCAGGATAAATACGGGAAAGAAGGCCTGGTGGTGGTGGGTGTCCCTTGCAATCAGTTCGGCGGACAGGAACCGGGAACGGAAAAAGATATCCAGGAGTTCTGCAGCACCAAATACAAAGTTACATTTCCAATGATGAGCAAAGTCAATGTGAATGACGACAAAGAGGCCAAGGCCGACCCGCTGTACAAATTCCTGAAAGCACACGCTGAGAGCAA
>JAGQQS010000330.1 GCA_020426105.1 Planctomycetaceae bacterium | reverse complement strand
CCGCGCATAAAGTCCATCTGACCACCAATGCCCGAATAGATCCGATGGCCCAGTGAATCCGCACATACCTGGCCAGTCAGATCAATTTGCAGCGCTGAGTTGATAGCAACCAGGCGGTCAATTTTTCGGAGCAGGTTGGTGTCGTTTGTGATATCGCACGGCAAAAACGCGACTTGCGGATTGTCATCCACGAAGTCATACAGACGTCGACTTCCCGTGACGAAGCTGGTCACAATCTGACCTGGATAGATCTTTTTCCGGCGATTTGTGATGACCCCCGCATGCACAAGATCGACGACTCCGTCTGAAAACATTTCTGAATGCACGCCCAAATCGGTCTTGTTGTTCAGTCGGGAGAGGACCGCCGCCGGAATCGCACCGATCCCGGTCTGCAGCGTGGATCCGTCTTCAATCAGTTGGGCAATTTGTTCGCCAATCGCCGCTTCGACAGGCGTCTCAGCAATTGAGTGATGTTCGCAGAGAGGCCGGTCAGTTTCGATGCACGCCGCAAACGAACTCAATGGCACCATGCTGTCGCCGTGTGTGCGTGGCATCTGGCAATTGACTTCACCAATCAGGATCGGGGCACTGTCCGCTGCTGACCGAGCTGAATCAACAGACGTACCCAGCGAACAGAATCCATGACGGTCCGGATTAGCTACCTGAAGCAAAGCCGCGTCGAGACGAATATTGCCGTCGCGAAACAATGCAGGAATATCTGACAGGAATACCGGAACGAAGTCTGCAATGCCATCCTGAACGGCCTGGCGGGCTGGTTGCCCCGTGAACAGGGAGATAGACGTAAAACGCTCCCGACAATCACCCTCCAGAAATGGAGCCGGGCCTTCGGTATGCATGTGATAGAGTCGGATGTCCGTCAAATCCAGGCGACGGCATAGGGCCTGCAGCAGCGGCGTGGGAGTCGCTGCAGCACCGTGGATGAAAATGTTCATCCCCGACTTCAGAACAGTAACCGCCTCGTCCGCGGAGACCATTTTATTAAATGTATGACTCAACGGCAGACCCCGTGATCCGTTTCACAATGCATGGTTGTTGAACAAGTTTTCAGTCAGCAATTTCAGTCAGCAATTTCGGTCAGCAATTTCAGTTCCGTAATTCCGGATTCTGATTCGATGGTCCATCGTGCTTCGGAAGAAGGTGCAGGATCGTCAGCACATCGGCACGCCATTCTTTCAGATACCAGGTCATCGCGGTCGCTTCAAGATTGGTCAATGTGACGCCAATCATCGCGATTCGAAAAGGCCAGGTCGAATAGTCCAGCAGCATCGTGACCGCGCCCGTCAGAACCAGCCATTGTGATGTCTTGGCGCCATATGTGTGGTAGCTGGGAACTTTTCCGAATTTCCACAGACCGTAGAAGGTCGTCAGCAAGTAACTCAGGAAAGCCACAATCCACCAGACGCCTTCGGCCCGTAATACCTCCCATCGCAGCCAAAAGAGTCCAAAGAACAAGGCCGCATAGAGCACCGAATCGGCAAAGCTGTCCAAACGAGCACCGAAATCGGACCGCTGATTGAGCCAACGGGCGAGCTTGCCGTCGATCCAGTCACTGAGACTAAGCAGGGTGAATAGTCCGGCAAACAATCCCGCATTATTCGTTAACGCGAATCCGAAAAGGGCCAGAGATCCGGCTAAACGCACGGCGCAAATAATATTGGGGATCGTGACGATCCGGTCCTGGTACGGACCACGCGGGGTTACGGGCGACGGTTGACCCGGCCCCGGAACCCGCTCCGTAGTCTCAGTGGTCTCTGAGTTCATTCGACCAGAATCATTCATTCGTGGCTCGCATCCATGACGAACCGGACGAAATAGTAAAATACGGGGGCCGTAAAGGTCAGACTGTCAATTCGATCAATCATCCCTCCCTGGCCTGGCAATAGCGTGCTGCCATCCTTCACACCTGCATCCCGCTTGATCGCCGACATGTTAATATCACCCAAAAAACCAAATAGTGAAATCATTAACCCGGAGGCCAGAGAAATAAGCATTCCGGCCAGCAGTGACCGTGCCTCGGTAAGAGTTGTCAGCCATGGTGCTGAAATCACTGCCAGCAGCACCGTCGATAAGATTCCTCCCAGCAGCCCTTCCAGTGACTTATTGGGCGATACGCGCGGAGTGATCTTTGTTTTTCCGAAACGACGCCCCGTCACAGCCTGCATAATATCGTTGGTCTCGGTCAGGAGTACAAGGTACAGGACCCAACCTACTCGACCGACCTGAGGCTCCAATGTGATCGGCACGTCGAACAGGAAAAGTACATACGAAAGACAAACAACGAACAGCAACAAACCCCAGATAAGCGACGCCGTGGTCCGCATGTACCCCGGCGAAAGCCCCAGCAGTGACCGCAGTCCTCCCAGTGCCACAACGCAGGCGACCGGGGATGCCTGCAACAGCAACTTGTGATCACCGAACAAGGCTGACAGGTAGTAGAGCGGCACCAGCAGAAAGACGACGGCCGCCGTTGAACTTCCAATATTCTCGTGACCAACCAGCCGCATAAACTCTCTTAAACTGGCCACGGCAGCCACCGCCAGCATGACGGCCACTCCGATCTTCCCAGCGACGATCGCCAGCGTTAACAAAATCGCGAGCACCCACCAGGTTTTGAGACTTGCAAGTCGCGACTGCACCAGATCACGATGCGCACCGCGAAGCGCGACAATTCGCACAAGTGTGCCAGCGGTGAGCGCGATCAGGATACTCACGATCGCCCAAAATAATGAAGGATTAACTGACGACACGAATGTCTCCCAAAAATTCCGACAGCTGGATGTGGAAGCAATCCGCATTCCCTCAGGAACCTGCGCGTCTGATGGAATTGACGATCATCCGCAGCATCACTGGCAATGCGGCCGTCGCCAGCAGTCCGGCCAACAGAGTGCCATCGAGGAGAGCCAGTGGTCCTTTGTCGGCGATGACGGACAACGCCGGGACCCGCGTTCCAGCGTAGACCAGTATGATTGTACTCGGCAGAAGTCCCAGTTGCGTCGTCCACCAGAAAGTACGGGGAGGCACAATCCCTGTCGCTCCGGCGGCGTAGTTCAGAACACTGAACGGTGTATGCAGCAAACGGAGCGTCAGCAGGTAAAATCCTGGTTGCGCATCCACCCTCTGCCGAAACTGTACCAAATGCACGCCGAACCTGGCTTCGACGGATTCACGGAATATGAAACGACTTGCGAAGAAGGTCATCATCGCAGCCGCAGTGAGCGCCAGATCAACCATCAGGACACCGCCCACAAGTCCAAAAAACCAACCAGCGATAATCGATTTTCCGGCAATCCCGGGAATCAGAGAAAGTCCCGTATAGAGCGCGAATCCAATGAACCACAATTTCACGGGGTGGGCCTGCACGGCCTGCCGGAGGCGTGTCTCTTCCGTAACTAACCATTCAAGTGACGTATACTGATGAGCCACGACACCGGAAATTGCTATGATAAGGACCACTGCGGCGGACGCCAGCATGCGTTGGTGAATGCCTTTCACGGTATTTCATCCTGCTATTTCGTAAGATACGCTGAGTCGCTGATCTTTACACCGAGACAGCTATCCGCATCGTGACAGCTTTGATCGAGGGATGAAACATGTTTCCAATTCGGAAAGCGGTAGACCGGTGAATTCTTCTGAAAAAATTGAACTGACACTGTTGCAGATCTCAGACCTGCACTTCGGACCTCCGTACATTGAAGCAATCGGCGAAGCGGTACTTCGCATTTCTCCGGGACTCAACCCGGATGCCGTCATTATCAGTGGCGATTTGACTCAGCGCGCAAAACGATCTCAGTTCGAAGCGGCGAAAGTATTTCTGGGACGCCTGCCATCGGTTCCGCAGTTGGTTATACCAGGCAACCACGACGTGCCGTTGTACCGCATCTATGAACGGATGGTAAACCCTCACGGCCTGTACTGTGAGATTATTTCTCCCGATCTTAATCCGGTACTGAAACTCAGGAACGCTGTCATCGCCGGTATTGATTCAACAGCTCCGCATTCGGCAATCAGTAATGGTCGAATTTTCAAATCACAGCTGGATGCCTGCGAAAACGTTTTTCGGAATGCTCCTGACGAAGCGATCCGCATCGTCGTGGCTCATCACCATTTTGCCCCGGCCCCCGATTATCTGCGTGACAGCAATATGCCCAAGGCCCGACGCGCCATGGAGCGGTTCGAGGACATGCATGTGGAGCTTATTCTCGGCGGACATCTGCATCGGGCTTACATCGGCAATTCGCTCGATTTCTACCCGGGAAAGCACAGAGATCGAGGCATCATCATTGCTCAATGCGGAACCACGACATCACGCAGAGGGCGTGGCCGCGAAGTTGAAAAGAATTCGCTCAATCTGATCGAGATTCGCAACAGCACGATCACGATCACCCACTACATGTACTTCCACGAAAGCGACTCCTTCGAGGCCTTTAGCCGGCACACATTCCGTCGCAGTTCAGGAAAGCTGAACAGCCGCTGAGCATTCTTCTGACGCAGCGACATGAAAAAAAGGCATTTCCGACCGTTACACGGGAGCTCCGCCTCGTCGATGATTGTGGTGAACACAGTCGCAGCATAACATTTGCAGCGAGTCTCTGCACGTTTCCGTCTGCCTTCCCGTCCCTGACGTCATTTCAGGTCCGGACCGACGGGCTCGTTGTGGAGTTCCTTCGATTTCCCACTCTTGTCCGGAGTTCCCGATGTTACTGCCGACGCGACGCAACTTTCTTCACAAGACTTCTCTGCTGGCCGCAGTTGCCGCCTGCGGCACGCTCCCGCGCGTGGCCCGTGCGGCCGTCGCCAACCGCCCGAAGCTGGGTATTCAGCTGTATTCGCTGCGTGGCTACCCCGTGGAAGAAGCCCTGAAACATGCACGCGATATAGGCTTTGAGCAGGTTGAATTCTACAGCGGTATGCTGCCCCTGGATGCATCCGATGAGCAAATTACTGCGACAAAGAAAACTGTGGCAGACCTCGGGATGTCGATCTCAGGGCATGGAGTGAATCGTTTCACGAAAGATGCAGCCGCGAATCGCAGCATCTTCGAGTTCGCGAAGAAGGTTGGCGTTCCGTGTATTGCCGCCGACCCTGATCTGGATTCATTCGACAGTCTAAATGATCTTGTCCAGGAGTTCGACATTCGCATTGCGATTCATAATCACGGACCAAACCATCGGTACAACAAAGCGATTGATGTGCTGCGGGTCATTGAAAGACGTGATGAACGAATCGGAGCCTGTGCTGATTTGGGGCACTATATCCGATCCGGACAGAATGCTCCGGAAGTCATTCGGCTGCTCAAAGGCCGGCTCTACGGGATCCACCTGAAAGATTTTGCCGAGATGAAAGACAAGACAAAGGGAGTGATCCTGGGCAAAGGACACCTGAATGTCGCCGAAGTGTTCAGCGAACTGCAAGAGGCCGGATTCCCAGCCAACGGAGCACTGTCGCTGGAGTACGAAGAGAACGAACAGAACCCTCTGGCCGATATTCGCGAATGCTTCGCTGTTGCCAGCGCCGCGATGCAGAAAACCTCAACAACCAATTGAGAACTTCTGATAGAGCTCAAAATGATGCAGTAACTCCTGTCCGCTATGCCAGCAGCGGGAGTGACTCCGGCGAGACCGGGAACCCGGACTACTGCCGTATCAGACGTAAGAATAAGAAGAGGGGGCGGCGGTCGTGGACGAGGCAACCAGTCCTGGTGTTTTTCCACATGCTGGAGTAGTCGACTCGCCCACCACCCCGACCTCCAGTCCTGGCAAAGTACTACTGGCTCTTCAACCAACCTCTTGATGAAATCCTGTGGTCCCGATCGATGATGTGGTAGGATGCCGCGAACAGCCTTGCCAGGGTTCCGGTTTCCTATAAGGCGTGTCGCGAGTATTGATCCACAATGCATCGTTTTTTTGAGTCAGGACTTCCTGCCATGATCAGGTTGATGAAGTTCGTCACGCTGCTTGTCGTTTTGCCGGGCATCGTCGGGTTGGATGCAGGGCCGATCGAGGCGGATGACAAGCGGCAATTCAATCGAGATGTGTTGCCAATTCTGGCTGACCATTGTTTTGCCTGTCACGGCTTTGACAGCGGCAAACGGGAAGCCGGACTGCGGCTGGACCAGCAAAGCGGAAGTATTGCGGAGCTGGCGTCCGGTTCGCAGGCGATCGTCCCCGGAAATCCGGAGGCAAGCGAACTCTGGCGGCGCGTGACCTCTCAGGATCCGGAGATCCGGATGCCCCCGTCGACATCGGAGCACCATTTGACTGCCGCCGAATTGGAAACTTTGCGGGAGTGGATCGAACAGGGGGCTGAGTATGAACGCCATTGGGCGTACATTGCACCGCAGCAGGCACAGCCGCCGGAAATTGCCGGAGTGGAACAGCCGATTGATCGCTTCATCCGGGCTCGCCTGGCGACAGTCGGAGTTAACCCTGCGCCGCGCGCCGACAGAGAGACCCTGATTCGACGGGTCACGCTCGATCTAACCGGTTTGCCTCCGGCGCCCCTCGAAGTGGATGCGTTTGTGCATGATCCGCGCCCCGATGCGTGGGAGCGCGTTGTGGACCGTTTGCTGGAGTCCCCGCATTTTGGAGAGAAATGGGCTCGGTGGTGGCTCGACCTGGCGCATTACGGAGACAGCGACGGGTATCTCCAGGATTTCCTGCGTCCCGTCGCCTGGCGATATCGACAGTGGGTCGTGGATGCCTTCAACCGTGATCTGCCGTTTGATCAGTTTACCGTGCAACAGCTGGCCGGTGATCTGCTGCCAAATGCGACTGTTTCCGAGCGGATGGGAACGGGTTTCCTGCGCAACACCCTCAGCAATCGTGAGGGAGGTGCGGATCTGGAAGAGTACCGAGTGAACCAGGTGCTCGATCGCACGATCACGTTCGGAACCACCTGGCTGGCGCTGACGGCTGGATGTGCGCAATGTCACGATCACAAATTTGACACGTTTTCGCAGCGCGAGTTTTATCAGCTCTATGCATTCTTCAACAACGCCGACGAGGTGAATCTCAACGCACCGTTGCCTGGCGAACGCGAGCCGTATGAAGCTGCGAAGGAGAAATACGACCACCAGCGTGAAGAACTGCTGGCTCCGTTCGCCCATCCGTTGAATGAACTGCAGTCCGCGTGGGAACAGAAGATTTTGTACACCGAGGCGCATCCGGGGGAAGACTTCGCCTGGGACCGAACGCTGGAACTTCTCGGACTGCAATGGGGGCAGAACCTGGGCGAAGGGCAACTGGAAGGTCTGGGAATTATCAAAACACCCCGTGGCCAGCGGACGCTCGATCAGCAACAGCAACTGCAGGATTATTTTCTTCGGACAGCACCGGTGGAATTCGAAGCGAAGCTCCGCGATCTGAAGGTCAGTGAACTGACCACCAAACTCGATGAAATCGCAAAAGCTCTGCCTCCCGTCACCCGCGCGCCAGCGATGATGACCTCTCCGGCGAAGCGACCGAACTACATCTTCGTGCGTGGCGAGTACCTGCGCAGAGGGAACGACGTGGCTCCGGAAACTCCCGCGACTCTTCCCCCGTTAATACACGATGGCGAGCCGAATCGGCTCGCGCTTGCACGCTGGCTTGTTTCGCCGGATCACCCGCTGACGGCGCGGGTCGCAGTCAACCGTTTGTGGCAGGAGTTGTTTGGTCGCGGGCTGGTTGGCACCTCGGAAAACTTCGGCGTGAGGGGGGAACGACCGTCGCATCCAGAGCTTCTCGACTGGCTGGCAGTGGAGTTTCGACAGCAGGGATGGAGCGTCAAGTCGATCCTGCGAGTTCTGGTGCTCTCTGAAACGTACCAGCAGTCCTCTGCGGCTCGCCCGGAACTGCTGACATCGGACCCGCAGAATCGTCTCGTCGCCCGGCAGGTTCGCCTGCGGTTGTCTGCTGAGGCGATCCGGGATTCTGCGCTGGCAGTCAGCGGCCTGCTCAATCCGACTATAGGCGGTCCGAGTGTGAAACCGCCGCAGCCCGAAAGTGTATCCAAAGAAGGCTACGCGAACACATGGATCCCCAGCGACGGACCAGATCGCTATCGACGCGGGTTGTATACCTTTATTCAGCGGACGTCACCGTTTGCTCAGTTCGTGACGTTTGACTTGCCCGATCTGAGCCGTAGTTGCACGCGTCGCGAGCGGTCGAACACTCCCTTGCAGGCACTCAATCTGCTGAATGATCCGGTTTTCATCGAGGCCGCTCGAGCGCTGGGGGCGCAAATTCAGCGACATGTGGCGGACACTGACGCCCGACGCCTCGAGTATGCTTTTATGCTTGCCGTGTCACGCTTGCCGACGCACGACGAAGCGGAACGACTGATGGCCTATCTTAATGAGGAACGCGCCATTTTGGCCGCGGATCCCGAGTCCGCCCGCGAACTCCTCGGAGATGATCTGGCCGATACGGATGCCGCGTGGATTGCCCTCTCCAGCGTTCTTCTGAACCTCGACGAATTCATCAATCGTGAGTAACGCCATGTCTCACCCGTTACAGTCCCGCCGCAGATTTCTGACTCAATCTTCCCACGGGTTCGGGGGCATGGCACTCTGGCACCTGCTGGCGGAGGAAGGACGCACTGCTACGCCCCGATCCCATTTCGCTCCGCGCGCGAAAAATGTGATCTTCCTGTTCATGATGGGAGGCCAGTCGCAACTGGATCTTTTCGATCCCAAACCGAAGATGGCTGCGCTGAACGGACAGCCAATTCCGGCCCACCTCGCGATGGCCAAGAAAAGTGCCACCGGTGGCATCCTCGAAACGGTCCAGGCGAGCCCGCGCACGTTTCAGAGGCACGGCCAATGCGGCATGGAACTCGCCGATCTCCTGCCTCATACCGCCGCCATGGCGGACCAAATCTGTCTGATCCGCTCGATGCACTGCGAACAGTCAAATCATGACCCGGCCCAGCTGCTGCTTCACTGCGGCACTCCATTGTTCGGCAATCCGACGATGGGTTCGTGGGTTAACTACGGGCTTGGCAGCGAGGCACAGAACATCCCGGGGTACCTGGTGTTGTTGTCAGATGATGGCCATGGCCTGGAAGGAGCGGGCTCGTCTCTGTGGGGCAGCGGCTTTATGCCTTCGACCTATCGCGGCGTTTCCTTTCGCAACACCGGCGACCCCGTCCTGCATTTGACCCGACCGCCCGGCATCAGTGCGGCGACGCAGCGCGCACGGTTGAACGTTCTCCGGGACCTGAATCAGCAGCATCAGGCAGCCACCGGTGATCCGGAGATTGATTCCCGAATTGCGGCGTACGAGATGGCATTCCGGATGCAGACCGCCGCGCCGGAATTGCTGGATTTCAGTCAGGAAACCTCCGCCACGCAAACCATGTACGGGCTTGATGCCGAACTCACCCGATCCTTCGCTGCGAATTGCCTGCTGGCACGCCGGATGGTCGAACGGGGCGTTCGGTTCGTCCATCTGGTGCACAGTTCATGGGATCACCACAGTGCGCTCACCAGTCGACTCACAAAGAACTGCGGCATCACCGATCAGCCGACGGGTGCGCTTCTTCGGGATCTGCAGGAACGCGGACTTCTCGACGAAACCCTCGTCGTGTGCGCCGGAGAATTCGGCCGAACTCCGATGGGTGAAGTTCGCCGCGGGCAACAATCCGACGGACGAGACCACCACCCTTTCGCATTCAGTATCTGGATGGCAGGAGGCGGT
>JAGQQS010000329.1 GCA_020426105.1 Planctomycetaceae bacterium | reverse complement strand
TAGCTGAATTCCGCCTGGATGCTCCGGAAGGCAGCTTCCTGCAACGCCTGGCAACAGCTCGAAATATGTATGTACGCTGGTTGACCGATGCCGCAACGAAGGATCTGACTCAGGCTCAGGTGCAGCAGGAAATCAATCAGGCACTGGAATTTATTGCCACGTGTCGAACGCTCGACATGGGCTGGGCCTTGATGAACACCATGCGGCCTCGACTAACCAGACCCGAACACCTGGCAGCGTTTGCAACAGCGGCGGAGCGATTCGAACGGCATCCGCAGGTCGGATTGCTGGTACGTCGAGAACGAATGACGGCGCTTTTGGAAGCGGGCAAACATGATGAAGCAATGACACTGTTCAAAGAATGGCTGTCGGTGCAATTGCAGCAATGCATCGTGCCGCCGATCGGGAAGGCTTTTTACGATTCGCTGACAGCTGACAATTATCAGCAAACAATGAACAAATTCCTGCTGGCTGAAGCGAACCGACTGGCTGATTCTGGTTTGTTGATGACGCTGAATTCGTTTGCCGTGCAGATGCGGGAACTCGGTAATGTCAGGCTCGCCGATCAGATGATGACTAAGTTACTCGCCTCGCTGAACACTCAGGA
Source organism: Planctomycetaceae bacterium (assembly GCA_020426105.1). Lineage (GTDB taxonomy): Bacteria > Planctomycetota > Planctomycetia > Planctomycetales > Planctomycetaceae > SXXK01. The sequence goes on along the minus strand of JAGQQS010000329.1, from coordinate 4,307 downwards.
GCGGCCCGATGTTTCACTCTATGCGATCGAACAACTGTGGCAAATGAAGGATGCCCGCGCCGACAAGTTACTGGATCAGGTGATGCAACAGCCGATGGCCAATCAGATCCCGAGTCTGTGGCGATTCGCTTCGAAGCTGGCGGAGGAGTCTGGTCGAAAGCGATTGGCGGCAGATCGACTGGAACACGCGATTCAACTGCAATTTGCGACTCGTCCGACGACCGTCAATATCGAAGCTATTCGCAGCGACTATAAGGAACTGTTGACGAAGTATGATGAACTCATCACAGCAGCTGCGACCTTGGAAGTCGCACCACCGGATGAGTTATCTGCAAGCATCGTTCAGGCCGCCGATCAATGGCGAACGCTGGACAACGACGACACCATCGCCTGCCGGACAGCATCTCGTCTTTTGGCGAAACTGGGCAGCAAAGATCTCGCCTGGGATTATCTTGTGACGCCGCTTTCGGAAAATAGTGGTGAATCAGCACCGTGGATCGCATTAGCCCGAAATCTGGGCAACGAAAAACAAGTCGATCTCGCCGACGTGGCATGGACCCGCGCATATGAGTTCGAAACGACAAACCCGGAGATCCTGCTGGAGCACGCAAAGCTGCTCCAGTCTTTCGGACGTACTGCCGAAGCAAGAGTTTTACTTTATCAGGTAACAGATCGATCGTGGCAACTGCAGTATTCGAATGTGGTGCAAGAGGTTCGTACGTTGTTACAATCGATGTGAGCGGCCACGATGATGCGTGCCCAGCGAGACCCGGGAAAAGGATCGAGCGCATTTGATTCGTTGACTCTGCAGATTAATTCGACAGTCCCCTTGAGTTGCAGATCATGATTGCCACAATGACAGCATGACAACGACGTCGGAAAAACCTGGGCCGACTTTGCAGATTGCCCCGACAATCATCGGCGAGCCTGTGTCCGCACGGATCCCCGTTCGAAGGGTCCTCGGGAGTACGGGCACCAGTATTGTGGTTCATTTGATCATCTTGCTCATTCTGAGCCTGATCCTGATTGTTCAGCAGGATACATCGAATCCCCTGGAAATTGACGGACAGATCAGTGAACTGCGTGGTGACGCCGATGCGGCCCTGGAAATGTCGGATCCCGACGTGCTCGAAATCCGGACAACTCCGCTGAATCTGCCAACGAACTCGAACCTGATAGTGCCGGAGTCCGGAATCGCCGAGGAAGTACCTGTTGATCTGACAGCGATTACCTCCAGTTCGGAACTTAAATCCGGCACTGGACTATCGGCTGCTGCGGCAGCTGTTGCGTCGGGTATTCAGGGGCGTGTGCAAAAAGCAGGCGGCCGTTCCGGTGAAGTCCAGTTCTCGCTCGCATGGCACAGTCTCAACGACCTCGATCTGCATGTGATTGTTCCGTCTGGCGAGCACATATCGTTCTCTCACCGTACGTCAGCCTGTAAAGGAAATCTGGACGTTGACATGAATGCTCAGTCAGCCGCGTCGGACTCGGAGAAGTTTTTTTCGGAAGAGCCGGTCGAGAATGTTAGATGGCTGAACCGAGCAGCGCCTTCGGGAAGATTCACCATCATCGTCAATCAGTACCGGTGGCGCGATGGGCAACGCGAGGATCCTTTCGAGCTGCTCGTGAAGCTGGGTGACGAAACGCAACTGGTGGAAGGCCGCGTCAGTGCGTGGAACTCGATTTCCGTGCACAGATTTCAATATGTAAAGGCGTCCTTATCCACGGCGCGTCGGAAGAAACTGGCTGCCGAGCTGACAGTAGTTCAGGAGCGCGAGGAAACGGAGGCCGACAAATTGTTTGAGGCCGCGTTCAAACTGGGAAAAAGTCGGGAACGCGATCGAAAAATGATGTCCATTATTATCCGCTTCCCGCACACCGATACCTCGATTCGTGCGATGCAGGAACTGGATCCTGTTGAGAAGAAATGAGAAGCGTTATCCTGAAAATTATTCGGTGAGGGCGAACTGCTTACAGATCAGGGTGACAACAACTTTGGAAGTGTCGATAAACATCCGTTCTGAACCGCAAATGAACGCGGATAAAGTCAGAAAACGCCAAAATATCTGATCGCGAGCCATGACTTCACAGCCCTCGTTGTTTCAAGAGTCGTTCGAAATGAACCCTCACTTTATCACTGCCGCTATTCGCGCGTATTCGCGTGTATTCGCGGTTTAAACTCCTGTGCTCTTTCGCGCACTTCATCCGGCGTTGAATCGAATTCTGATTGTGTCGGTTGTAACAAATACGATAACCGCGACATACTCGCCTGCGGGTGATGACGCCACGGAATACCCTTGATTTCCCGCTTCCTGTCAGAGTTCGCGGCCTTTATCGGCGTTTCAGCCATCCACGCGCGATTTGTTGAACTATGTTTCTAATTGGATTCTCAACCATCAGAACCATTGCGTGCGTTCAGCATCGTCGGTGCTGATGGACGGAATTGAGCGACACGAAAGCACAGGGCATTATGACTTTCAGCAATGCTTCAAATCAGGAAACAAGATCCGGTTCCGAAGAGCCGCTGGCGGCATGGAAGGAAAAGGTGCAGGACTTCTTCCGCAGTGACTGGAGCCGTCTGCGAACTTTGATGATGGAACTGGAAGAAGAGGCCTGGGATACCGGGCATGATGAGTCAGCGTGTTTGGCGGAAACATCAGACGGGACTGGTCACCGACGGTCGCCCGCCTCCGTTGTTCCCGACATTCAGCAGAATTGCAGTTTAACACCTGAGAGCCCACGGCCAATGGTCAACGATCGCCTGTCTCAACTGGCCGAGCAGATCGAACGAAGACTGAAAACAGCAAATGCGATAGGAAGATAATTCTGTGGAACAATCCAGCCAACAACGCGGAGCAGCGTCGGTCCTGTCGATGGCGACAGCGACATACTGCGTCTTTCGGCGCGGTTCGTATTGGCTGGCATTCCCCACCACTGCTGTCCGTGAAATCATGCCCCGGCCGGAGATGGTCGATGTACCGGGGACACCGCGTAGTTTCGTAGGACTGTGTCACGTTCGCAGCGAATTTATTCCGGTTCTGAATCTGGAGTCAGTCCTGCCGGAATGTGATCAGGCCAATGACACGGTGATGCTGATTGTCGATGACACAGATACACCATGGGCAATTCTGGTGGACGAGGTCACAACGCTGCGGGCGCTGGAGATTTCTGACGCACCGGCCGCAGACATTCTGAATACGTCGTGCGTCGTGGTTGGTTGGGCGACATTCGGCAGTAATGTCGTGCAGGTTCTTGATCCATACCGCATCCGAAGCAGGGCGGAACGGGAATTGGCCACGATGTGGCAGTCCTCAGACCAGCTGCCGCCGAAAATTCAGCGACCGGCAGCCACACACCGGACTCCGGTGAAGCGTCCTGCAGAGAATTCAACGCCGATCCGGAGGAATCCATGAGATACATCACTCAACTTTGTCTGACGCACTCAGTGACCGCACTGGTTGCGGCCTGCTGCGCATGGTATGGATATCCGATACCGGGTCTCAGCCCGCTGGTGCTGATTATCCTCTTCGGGGCAGGTATTCCGTGTGTGCTTGCCGCGGCTTCATTTGGGCGAGGATTGACGAAGATGGAATCCGCATTGGCTGATTCACAAACTGAATCAGTGCGTTGCGGTCTTCAGGAGTTTGACCAGTCCATGCTGCGATTGCGGACAGTTTTTCAGCGACAGCGGTTACTCGTCAGAAATGTGGATGAATTATTGCATCGACTGGGGCACGCAGCGCCGAACCCTGCAGCAGGAATCAGCGAGGCCGAGAGTCCTTCGTTGACCGATGCAATGGGTTATCTGTCACGTTCCACTGCCAAAAATGTGGGCGGCATCATGGCGCTTGGTACCGATATTTCCCGAGGCGCGCACGACGCTAACCGCGGTGCTGTCCAGCAGATTGAATCAACGAACAATGCGATCAGCGCGGTCGAGTTGCTCTCACAAAGAATCGACGCGGTCGGGAGCGATGCTGACAGTGTGAGTGCGGCAGCCAAAGAAGCGGCCGACCATGCGAGCGGCGGACTGGAACTGGTCCAGGAACTGGTCCGCGGCATGCACACGATTCGCAGCAATGTGGAATTCAGTAAGAAAAAGATTGTGTCGCTCGGTCAGCAGTCTGAGCAAATCGGTTCTATCGTCGAGATGATGGGCAATTTGTCAGCCCGCACCGATATGCTTGCCCTGAATGCCGCCATTGAAGCAGTTCGTGCCGGGCAGGAAGGCCGAGGGTTTGCGGTGGTCGCGGAAGAAGTTCGACGACTGGCGGAGAGCACCGCGACCGCTTCACGTGAAATTGCCA
>JAGQQS010000328.1:2870-5639 GCA_020426105.1 Planctomycetaceae bacterium | reverse complement strand
TCCTGCAGGATGTCCGTGCCGGTGATGTCCGCCGGCATCAGGTCCGGTGTGAACTGGATCCTCGAAAAATTCATCGACAAACTGCGTGCCAGCGTGCTGACCATCAATGTTTTGGCCAGCCCCGGGACGCCCTCGAGCAGGACATGTCCCTGACTGAACAACGCGATCAACAATTGTTCGATCACGTCGTCCTGCCCCACAATCACTTTGCGAATCTGTTCTTTTAGCTGCCCGTACGCCTTATGCAGCAGTTCAACAGCCTCCGCCGAGACGTCACCTGAATGCTCTTCTGACATGTATCTTCCCTGGTTTGTTCAGGCCGATTCTGCAAAATTCCCGTCATGCGTGTAACAACGGAGTTCGGGGTCCGGAGCTTTTTTCCGCCGGTTTGCTGGTGCAACAATCATTCACAATCCGCATCGGGGACGCGGACAACACAACGCCCCGGAAATTCGTCGGCAGGCATGTTCCTAAAACATTGCAGGCATCATTCATTGTTTGATGCTGCCACTACCGAGTCCATCCGGGCCTTTGACTCCCTCATCCGTTTTCTCGACCGATGATCATAGCAGACGCCGTAGTATTGAAAATCTACCCGCAGAATTAACGGCGAAAAGAAGAAAATCCTCACAAGCGGACTGGTACGTTCAGTTGTCACAGGATTCACAATGCATCGTTCATCCTGCAGAATTTGCTGGACTCGCCTGTTGTCAAACAAATTTGTCGTAAACGGGGACTCTTTTTGCCGATCCAGGTCAACAGGAGCAATTCTCAATCAGTCTTCGAGAGAAACGGCAATGATGAAATACAAATTCCAACGCAATCAGATCGCAAAATCATTGCGAAACTTGACCTGCCTCCTCCTTGCCGGATTGCTGTCGGTCGGATCCCCCGTGCTGGCAGGTGAACCGGTTGACATCCGTACTTCCGACGTGGCATTGAAGGCGGGCGGATTGCTCAGCGGCACGGTTCTCAATACGGCAGCGCAGCCCGTTGCCGGAGTTGCGGTCAGCGTACTTCATGACGAAAAAGTTGTGGCCACTTCGATCAGCAATGATAAGGGTGATTTCTCGATCAAAGGGCTGCGCAATGGGGCACACATTGTCAAAGTCGGGGCAACTCAACAGACTGTACGTCTGTGGAGCACAAATACGGCGCCACCCGCGGCTGTGGAGAATATCGCCGTTGTCGTCGATGAAGAAGCGGTACGCGGCCAGATGGCGACGGGCCTGCTCCCCGGTGGAAACGTGGGTGGTTTTATCGCAGCGAATGCGGGAGGTTTGTTGCTTGTGGGCGGTGCGGTTGCAATCGCCGTAGGTACATCACTGGACAACAGTGCCGCACCTGCCAGTCCGTAGACAAGTACGAATGCCGTCACTCAATCATGCGCGCCAGCGAATCTGCAGTCGTGGCATAAGTTCGGCTGACATCGTTGATGTTAAAGAGATCTTCAGGTTTCACATACAGGCGACGGGATGGTTCTGCGGAGCTGTCACCGTCGCTTTCGGTTTGAACGCAATGCGATTCCTGCGGATTTGCGAGCACCAGCAGGAACTCTTCCGTCCTTGCGGCTTTCCAACCGTCTCCGCGGAGAACCAGCAGTCGATCCGGACAAACCTGCGGCGCGCCGCACAGAAATGCAAGACTCCGAGGCCCCGCTGGCGGTGTCACTTCCTGCACGTCCTGCACGGAGGTCCGGATCAACTCCTTTTCCTCATTGCGCTGCACGTTCGAGGTTTGATCCTGGTCGGTCGGTGTGTCTTCCTCTGAGTTTAACTCAATGGCCCCCCACCTGTTTGCTTCAGAACACGGCAGCGGGTGCCCCGGCAGAGAAGCATGCTTCACCTGCGAGACAGCGTCCGGGGAGATTGAATCAGTACCACGATCCTTCGAAGGTACGTCCGGCGGGCAAGCCTCATCGCTTGCCCCTGCACTGCCCAGAAATGTCGCGATCGTCGGCAGCAAATCAAAACTGCCGGCCAGGGCCTGGACTCGACATACATGTCCATGGCTCGGCCTGATCCACAGTGGAACATGGATTCGGTTCTCCGCGATCCCGCACGACAGTGGTTGTCGCACGAAGTGCTCGTGGCCACTGCGAAATGTGACAATCAGTATCGGACACCTGTTTCCCCGCGTCGTCTGATGTTGCAGCTGCTCGAATACGAAATCAAGGATCTGATCATATTCGACCGCCGAATCTGACGACAAATTCGCGTGGGCTTCCATCCAGACCAGACTGGCTGAGTACGCCTGATCAATTATATCTGATTCGGTCTCGGCTTCGCTGCGGCAATCCCGCTTCACCACAGAGCGCAACGGCATTTGATAACGCTGCAGCGTTGTTTGCATGGCCTCAAATTCTGCATCTGCATTCAGATCCGTATGACCACCAAATAGTCGGATGAGGCTTGCTGTCTGATCGTTTGCCATCATCGCTGCTGCAAGCCGTAAGCAGGCCGCTTCACCGCCAAAGACGTCGAAAGCCTCTGCATCGCTGCGGATATTCTGCAGCATAAACTGTTCGAAGCAGGTTGATTGGAGATCCAGTCGGTCGAATATGCCTGCTGTGTCCGGGACAGTCTGGACCAGCACGTTGTCGATGGATTGCGTTTTGGCCGCTTCTCTCGACTCGTCGCCTATGGGGTAGCGACCAAAAATTAATACCCAGACGGCAGGCACAGTCGCATTAGTCTCCGTCATGATTTATCCAGTATCGTGCGAGTGATTCGCAAACTGAGATGCATCGATCCCTCCGGATCGAAACAA
>JAGQQS010000328.1:0-2801 GCA_020426105.1 Planctomycetaceae bacterium | reverse complement strand
TCACCGGAGAACCGGACTCGCGTAGACGGTATTGGGATACGGCTGCGGAGCGGAACAGAGCATTTTAAGATTTTGAGTGGATCCGGGTATTCGCATTGAGCTGTCCCGCAACGCTGCGGATTTCGCCGCAATCGGGAACCGGATCATGGGAGTTGTCTGTTCTGTAGAGACGGTTCCGCTGATGACTTATAAAACAGGAGACCCAGATTCTTGTTTGACGGGAGTAGATTCAGAATATGACACAGACAATAATTGTGGGAGTTCCCCGGGAGGCGGATCCGAACGAACGGCGTGTGGCTTTGGTACCCGCGGCCGTGGCGGGCCTGAAGAAGTCGGGGGTCGGGGTCGTGATGCAGGCTAACGCCGGATTGGCTGCCGGATTCCCTGACGAGCAATACCTCGCGAAAGGTGCGTCCATCGTCGCTGATCGTCCTGAAGTCTTCGGGCAGGCTGACATTATTCTTCAGGTGCGAAGTCTGGGTGCCTGTGGTGAATTCTCCGGCGCCGATGTAAAATTGCTGCGAAAGGATCAGTTGCTCATCGCCGGATGCGAACCACTGTGGTGCCCGGAACTCATCGGTAAGGCGGCCGCAACCGGCGCGACCGTGTTTTCGCTGGAACTTGTTCCTCGGATCACCCGTGCCCAAAGCATGGATATTCTGTCATCCATGGCGACGATCGCCGGGTATCGCGCTGTATTGCTGGCAGCCATTGAAGCGCCGCGAATGTTTCCCATGATGATGACGGCCGCAGGCACTCTTAAGCCGGCGCGGGTTCTTGTCATCGGCGCCGGAGTTGCGGGACTGCAGGCGATCGCATCCGCAAAACGCATGGGAGCGGTTGTGTATGGATACGACATTCGGCTGGCAGTGAAAGAACAGGTGGAAAGTCTCGGAGGCAAGTTTGTCGTGCTTGATGTCAAAGCCGACAGTGCGGAATCGGCAGGTGGTTATGCGAAACAGATGAGTGACGAATTTTATCGGCAACAAAGGGAAGCACTAAAAAAAGTGATTGCAGACTGCGATGTCATAATTACAACTGCCGCGATCCCCGGCAAAAAAGCTCCTGTGCTCGTGACACGCGAAATGGTTGAAGCGATGGCTCCGGGTTCGGTTGTCGTGGATATCGCGGCGGAACGAGGCGGCAACTGTGAAGTTACTGTCGCCGACAAAACCACGGAGTTAAATGGTGTTAAGGTATTGGGGCCCGTGAATCTGGCCAGTTCAATTCCGGTTCATGCCAGCGAAATGTTCAGCAGGAATATCACCACCTTTCTGATGCCCATCATCAAGTCCGGTGCCGTAAAAATTGACACTTCAGATGAAATTATCCATGACACCCTGGTGGCTCGAAATGGCGCGGTGGTGCATGATCGTGTTCGGGAATTGTTAAACACATCGACCTCCTGAGCAGGGAACGGTTGATTGATACCCTTGTAAGGAGGCTGCTAACTATGAATCCAGTCGTTCGGCAATTCAGTCTGCTCGCAGACACACTGGCAGAATCAGAGGCCGTGCACTCATCATCCGGCACCGGTACCCTGATGTTGCTGCTGACGATCTTCGTGCTGGCTGTTTTTGTGGGCGTGGAGATCATCGCCAAGATTCCGCCGACGCTGCATACGCCACTGATGTCAGGATCGAATGCGATCTCCGGAATTACACTGGTCGGGGCAATCCTGGAAAGCGGGAAAGGCGGTGGTCCGCTCGCAACATCCCTGGGCCTCGTCGCCGTTGTACTGGCCACGGTCAACGTCGTCGGCGGTTTTGTCGTCACCGATCGCATGCTTTCCATGTTCAAGTCGAAGAAGAAACAGTCTTAAACAGCAGAGCTGTTGTGGGTTGACCGCCGTCCGAGTGGTCTGCTCCGGCAATCGTGATCCGCAATCTTAGTTGACCTCGCGCAGAAGACCAGCCGGTTTTTCGAATCATCGAAGCGAAAGAGAATCTCGAATGAACGACGCATTTGTTGATTTATGTTACCTGGTCTCCGCGGTGATGTTTGTTGTTGGTCTCAAGGGCATGACAAAGCCCAGGACGGCTGTCCGCGGAAACCTGATCGGTTCGGCGGCGATGTTGTTGGCCATCATTGCAACATTGCTGCATCACGACGTATTGAGCTGGACCGGAATATTGATCGGGATTGCGATTGGCTCCGTTGTGGGTACCGTGATGGCGAAGCGGGTGCAAATGACGTCTATGCCGCAGCTGGTCGCTGTCTTCAACGGGCTTGGTGGCGGCGGTTCGCTGCTCGTGGCCGGAGCGTATCTCGCCGGAAAAGGACACGCTGCTGGTGTCGCTGCCGGAACGGAAGGGGCTGATGTTTTGATTGCCACCGCCGCGTCCGGATTGATTGGTGCCGTGACGCTGACAGGTAGTTTTGTTGCTTATGCGAAGCTCGAAGAACTGAAGTTCATCAGGGACTTCAGTGCGCCATGGCAGAAGCCGGCAAATCTGGCACTCGCCGTGGCCAGCCTTCTGCTCTGCGCTCTGATGGTAAGTGCGCCAGCCTGGGCAGCTGTCGCTTATTGGGGAATGGTTTTGCTTGCCCTGGGATTGGGTATACTGCTCGTGATCTCAATTGGTGGCGCGGACATGCCGGTTGTCATCGCCCTCTTAAATTCCTATTCGGGGATCGCGGCGTCGGCGACCGGTTTTGTACTGAACAATACGCTGCTGATTATTGCCGGTTCATTGGTCGGCGCGTCCGGGATTATCCTGACCCGTATCATGTGTAATGCGATGAATCGATCGTTGTGGGCCGTCCTGTTCGGGACTTTGCAGTCCAAAGCAAAATCGACC
>JAGQQS010000327.1 GCA_020426105.1 Planctomycetaceae bacterium | reverse complement strand
GAAAAACCAACAACAGAAAATAGAAGTCCTGCCGCGCTGGCAACGCCGACGCAGTCAGGCGAGCGGCAGGAAAGGACTTACCAGTTTTCAGCGACTGGACCATGTCCCTTCGCTCCCCGAGAACTGCCACCCATCGAAAGGTTTTCCAAAAACGCCAAATTCCTTGCCGCAGGCTAAAACAGGACTTCTGGATCTTGACATCCACAATAACAACCACCAGACTGCAGCCAGCAGGTGATTTGTTTCAGCGGAATACACTTTTTCGGCTTTAGCCAGGCGAGGGACAACCATGTTTTGTAATCAGTGCGAACAAACTCAAAACGGGACCGGCTGCACGGACGTTGGTGTCTGTGGTAAAGACGAGGACATGCAGTCGCTGCAGGAGATTCTGCTGTACGGTGTGAAAGGGATGGCAGCCTATGCCCATCATGCCCGGCGGCTGGGTAAGACGGATGAAAACGTGAACGCATTCATTGAGGAAGCGTTGTTTTCGACGGTCACAAATGTCAACTTCGATCTGGAAAGTCTGCTCGAACTGGTGCTGGAGTGCGGACGCCAGAATATCCGGGTCATGCAGATGCTCGACGAGGGTCATACCGAGCGATTTGGCACACCGGAACCAACGACGGTGTACGAAGGCACAAAAGCGGGCCCCGGGATTCTTGTCACCGGGCATGACATGCTGGACTTATCGGACCTGCTGGAACAAACAGCGGGGACCGGAATAAATGTTTACACGCACGGCGAGATGCTGCCGGCCCACAGCTATCCGGGCCTGAAGAAGCATCCTCACCTCGCAGGCCATTATGGTGGTCCGTGGCAGAATCAGTTATGGGAGTTCCCGATGTTCTCGGGGCCGATTCTGGGGACAACCAATTGTGTATTGATACCGCCGGACACCTATGCGGACCGGCTGTTTACAAATCGCGTCACGGCCGTTCCGGGCGGGACACGCTTGAAGGACAGCGATTTTTCAGCGGTGATTGCAAAAGCAAAGGCGTGCCCGCCGCTGCCGGAAAATAAAGTCCGCGAGTCCACCATTGGATTTCATCACAGCGTGATTCTGGGTGTGGCAGGGCAGGTGGTGGATGCCGTAAAGTCCGGAGCCATCAAACGTTTCTACCTGATTGGTGGATGCGATGGCGCGGAATCCGGACGCAATTACTACACGCAGCTGGCGGAGAGCTCGCCCAGTGAGTCGATTATTCTGACGCTGGGCTGCGGCAAATATCGCATTCGAAACCACGACTATGGCACCGTCGCCGGTCTGCCTCGCTTGCTGGACATGGGGCAGTGCAACGACGCCTACGGAGCCGTTCAGGTGGCGCTGGCATTGTCAAAAGCATTTGACTGTGGCGTGAACGATCTGCCTCTGGATATCGTGCTGTCGTGGTTTGAGCAGAAAGCGGTGGCCGTACTCTTAAGTCTGCTGGCACTGAACGTCAAGGGAATTCGCGTCGGTCCGGTCGCCCCCGCATTCGTCTCGCCGAATGTGTTTAAAATTCTGCAGGACAGATTTGATCTGAAGATTATCGAAGCGGCGCCGCCAGCGGAACTTGTTCAACTGGGAGCGTGAGGACGAACCATGCAGACGATTGACGAAGTACGACTCGAGACGGACCCTCAGTATCGCTATGAATATCTGGCTGACTTCATCGGCTTTGGGCCGGCAGAGGCGGCACTGATTCAGGCCTTCGCACCGCACCTCGGCCCGCGCATCGGGGAACTGGTTGAAAAGACGTATATCAAACTTCTGAACTACGATGCGACGGCTCGCCATTTTGTCCCCAGACAACATGGATACGAAGGTGATCTGCCTGGAAGTGTGGCAGACCTGACGGCCACCCATCCACAGATTCGCTTTCGCAAGGACCACCTGAACCGATACTTCATGCAGCTGATCGGACGGTCTTATGACGCGAAGATGGTGCAATATCTGGACATGGTCGGACGCATGCACACGGTACATGCCGGCAGCAAAGCGATTGTCGTCCCGCTGGTTCAGATGAATGCTCTGATGGGATTGCTGTCGGACGCCATCATGGAAGCCGTCGCCACCTCGCCACTCGACAGCGTGAAAAGCCTGCAGACGCAGCGCGCCTTCAACAAGCTGTTGTGGATTCAGAACGACTTCATTACCCGGCACTACCAGGCATAAATTCGCAGGGCCAAACGTTTCGCAACAGGCGATGATCCGGAGCAGTGCCGACGTACTGAATTCGTGTTCCGTCATTGTGGAAACGCCGATTTTCCACGGCTGGCCACTTTGTGATTCTGCGGTTTCTGCAGGGTGCGTGCAGCGTCTGCGGAACACACCATTTCTACTGAGCCATGCCTTCTGGCGCGTTGGACTCCGCTTCACGCACCCTACAACAAACCAACATCTGGCCAGCCGTGCCGATTTTCCGCGCCGCTGTTGACACGCCCGTTCAACAGGCCTATTATGGATATCTTCATCCGCATGTATGTATTAAGGAAATAGCAGGGTCTCCCGCCTTACTGTCCGCAAAATTTTCTGCCTCCGCTGCGTTGCCCCTCAACGCGGTTCATTTCCCGCCACTGGAGGAATCAATCATGGTTGTCATCGTGTTCCTGGGACTGGCATTTGCCCTCCTGGCCATGCTCACCATCTTTGTACTGATGTTCGTTGACGTTGCGTTTAAGCCACCGCAGGCATCCTCCGGTCCGTTGCGTTTCGGGCAAGCGGAGCTTTCTCGACCGCTTGAGTCCACCGGTCAGGCGGCTCTTCCCCGCAAACAGATTCGGGAAGTCGCTGCTGTGGCTCCACCGAGCCTCCAGGGAGCGCGTTCGGAGGCCGGTATCGCCGTCAATCGGCACTTATTGTTGTCACGTCATACGCGTCATTTGCGGGTGTTGTTGCTCCTGATCATCGGCGGATTTTCTGGTGTCATCCTGATCCGCAGCCAGCTGATTCCCCATGCCTACGGCGATCGAGGGCCGTACCGCGCGGGTGCGCTCAACGAGATCGCGTCACAGCCGAGCCTGCTGACGTCCGATTCAAGCTGCCTGAAATGTCACACCAGTGTGCAGGAAGAACGCGCCGAGTCGCCTCATCAGGCGGTGCGCTGCATGCATTGCCACGGCAACGGCCACGAACATATGGCGGCCGCACTGATCGCGGTCGATTCACCCGATCATCCGATCCCGCCAGCAGGTGAATGGGACGGGGATTTTCACACCAAAATGGATCTGTTCAAGACACAGGATCGGGCCACGTGTTTATCGTGTCACACATCGGTTGTGGGGATGCCGAAAAGTTTTCGCAGTATCGACGTGGCGCAGCATCTGGCAGAGCAGGGTGCAGAAAATGTGAACGCCCGGAACGTCTGCTTTGAATGCCATTCAGGGCATAGTCCGGGAATTTAGAGAGAGCCGTTCCGGCGAGCGGTTGGGCGTCAGCCCTCCGTGTGACGCAACATCGACGTGACGCAACACTATCAAGCTGAGACCTGACAAAGGAAAGAACTCAGAGCACTGACACCGTTAAGCATTTCCAAACGACAAAAACAACGAATAACCCCATTATCCGGCCTGTCGGCCACCTTCTCCCCCTTTGAGGCAACGCTGTGAAGCATTTTTGT
>JAGQQS010000326.1 GCA_020426105.1 Planctomycetaceae bacterium | reverse complement strand
CCGGCATGTTGCCAGTACTCACGCAGCCGCGGAAAATCGTCCGGATCGACCGCCACCCCACACGCCATCTGATCGGCCAGCGTGATGAGACGCGCACTTTGACCGCCGCGCCACACCACGTAATCGATGGCACGCTTTGCCGCGGCAGTACTCGGAAAAATCAGCCCGGCATTCTCAGCTCCAAACACATCATGGCATAGACGGCGCACAAACGGATGCAGGCAGAACCTCGGATAGGCAGCCTGCAAGCGACCGATAACTTCAGGATCGCCTTCCTCGTATTTGATATTGTGTTGCCAGAGTGGCAATGAGACAGAAACCGCGTGTGGCGAATCCGGCATCGGCAATCCCAGATGTTCGGCTTTCCAGCGCGGCGACGTAAGCAGGTTGCAGGGCATTTGCAGTTATTAAGTAGGATTATTTGAGTGTAAGGACAGACAAAATTCACAAATGTCGTGTCAGTCAAGAGCAGCGCAGGCTCCGCAGGCCGAGCGTATTGTTAACGAATTCGTCATAGTTTGCAAAAGATCACGAACTAATGGCTTAAGGCTTCGTCCGTGGTTTCAAGTCTGAAGGTGGTGTTCGATTTTAGCCTATATTGATCAACTCAAAAGTCGATTGAAACAATCGCAGTAATCAGTCAATACGGACCTCACTTTTGCGGAATTTAATGAGACAGAATATCAAGGCGAAATTTTTCAGCAGAGGCAAGTCGTTGCGCTGGCGATTTTGTCAAACAACGCATGCAAAGATCATTGAGTTGTGATGGTATCCCGTCGCGCAATTGAGATGGCGGAACTGGAGATTGACTGACTATCTGAGCCAGCACGTCTGGAATTCGGCGGTCAGCAAAGGGAGGAACCCCCGTCAGCAGAGTGTAGAGCAAAGCGCCGAGGCCGTAGACGTCCGTTCGAATATCAATCGCGCCAAAGATGGGATCGACCTGCTCGGGTGACATCCAGGGGGCAGTGCCTGCAATTGTGTTCTCCGGGAAGCCCGCAGAAAAAGCGGTTCGAGCCAGACCGAAATCGGTGACCACCACTTTGCCGTCGCCTGTCAACAAAATGTTTGCGGGTTTCAGATCACAATGAACAATTCCAGCCTCGTGAATTCGATGCACCGCTTCAGCTACCTGTGAAGTCCAGCTAACAGCCTCTTCGACTGAAGGGATCCCTTCAGCAATTCTTTCGGCAAGGCTTCGGCCATGGACCAGGTTCATTACGATAAACCAGATTCCGGCTTTCGTTTGCCCGATGCCGATTACTCGCACGAGACCGGGATGTTTGATCCGCTGAATGATCGCAGCTTCCGAACGAAATCGTCTGACAGTCGCGGGTGAATCCTGAAGATTCTTATGCAGAAACTTGATCGCCACTTCACCGCCAGTGGTCCTCAGGACTGCTCTATAAACCTTACCCATGCCGCCAGTACCGATGAGTTTCTTAAGTATCAGGTCAGTAAACGGAATGCGGTGGACCAATTCATTCGCCTGCTCCGTTGCAATTGAGGTTTCGACGACAGGACAAGCAATCACTGTAATCGTTTCATTTTCCTCCGGTCCCTGTTGCTGACGCAGTTGTGTTTCGATCTCGGCCAGAATTCGCCGGACGGTGCGCTCGGACAGTCCAACATCCTTAGCGATATCTCCCATGAATTCGCCCTGCAATCGCAACTCAACGACTCGGCGATGTTGTAGTGGCAATTTGCGAAGAACTGACTCAACTTCGTCCGCCAGGGCAACTGCTTGCTCGACAGCGGGCTGTTCTGAGATCACCCATTCATGGGGATGGTACGCGTCTGTACTCTGAACTTCCCGGAAGACAGATCTCATTTCTGCCGAATGATGCTCTATAGAACGATATAGTTTTCGCAGAGTAATCTTTGCCAGTAAGGCCCAAAGATCACCTGATTCCTGGATCCAGAAACGTCCAGCCCGGGCGTTAATGAAAAAGCTGCGGTACGCCGACATGACCACATCTTCCGCATCGAGGCGTCTGGCTATGCGTGCCCCCAGTCGTGTTTGAGCCAGCCGACACAATCGCGCCAGATAGCGATGAAACAGTTTTGACGCCGCATCAGGTTCGTCAGCGACGACACTTACGAAGATTCTCGCAGAAGATGAATTCAGATTGGGCATGCACCATTTCCAGAATGCTTATTCCGATCAGCAATAAGGGACTTACCACGAAGCAGTTTTTCAAAAATCTTCCAGATCGGGACGTTTTGCTGTCCGCTCGCCGCACTGAGATCTGCATCAGCCAGTGGATGCTGTTGTTTTCAGATTCTTGTTCGGGGAGCTTTCCATGACACATGTTGTTGCTGAACCGTGTTTTAACTGCAAATTCACGGATTGCGTCGTCGTTTGCCCATGCGACTGTTTTCATGAGGGCGAATCGATGCTGTTCATCGACCCGGAGAAGTGTATTGATTGCGAAGCCTGTACTCACGAATGCCCAACCGGAGCCATTTTTATGGACATTAATCTTCCCGATCCCTGGAAGGAATATCAGGCATTGAACGCCGAGATGGTCCCGTTATGCCCCGGTATTTGTGAAAAGAAAGAGCAAAAATGAATTAATCTCGCGTGGAACCGCACCTTCGCGTTCCCCATACCGCGCCACCTACGCCAGCACGTCGTGGGCAACTTTGCCGGCCACATCGGTGAGGCGGTACTTGCGGCCTTGAAACTTGAACGTCAACTGTTCATGGTCGACACCCAGCAGATGCAGCAACGTGGCGTGAAAGTCGTTAACGTGCATCGGATTTTCAACGACATGAAAACCGATATCGTCCGTCTTGCCGTACGTGAATCCTCGCTTCACGCCGCCGCCTGCCATCCAGACCGTGAACGCGTCCTTGTGATGGTCACGGCCGACTTTGTCGCTCACGCGTCCGGAATTCTCAGTTCCCTGCAGCATCGGGGTGCGGCCAAACTCAGCTCCCCAGACCACCAGCGTGTCGTCCAGCATGCCTCGCTGCTTCAGGTCTTTAATGAGCGCCGCGATCGGTCGATCAACTTCGTTACACTTCTTTCGCACGTTGGGAAAGACGCCACTATGATGATCCCAGTTCTCATCAAACAGCTGGACAAAACGCACGCCGCGTTCTACCAGACGTCGCGCAAGCAGACAGTTGTTGGCGAAACTGCTGCTGCCGGGTTTCGTGCCGTACAACTCGTGAACTTCTTTCGACTCTGATCTGATATCCATCAGTTCGGGAACAGACGTCTGCATCCGGAAGGCCATCTCGTACTGATTGATCCGCGTCGCAATTTCCGGATCGCCAGCATCTGCCAACTGAATCTGATTCAGACGGTTGATGTTGTCAACAATGTTCCTGCGAGCGGATTGATCGATGCCCTCCGGATTCGACAGGAACAATACAGGATCACCACTGCTACGGAATTCAATACCCTGATAGGTACTGGGCAGGAAACCGCTGCCCCATAAACTGTTGCCGGCACCGGCCACATTACCGGTGATCAATACGACAAAACCCGGCAGATTCTGATTCTCGCTGCCGAGCCCATAGTTGATCCACGCCCCCAGCGAAGGCCTCCCGAACTGGCCAAATCCGGTCTGAAAAAACAATTGCGCAGGTGCGTGATTGAATTGTTCGGTGTGAAGCGATCTGATCATGCAGAGTTCATCGGCAACGGTCGCCAGATGCGGCAATGCATCGGACAGTTCAATACCCGATTCGCCGTATCGCCGAAACTGCATCGTCGTGCCCAGCAGCCGGGGTTGCTTGCGAATAAACGCCAGCCGCAATCCTTCCCACAGATGATCGGGAACTAACTGCCCGTTCAGACGCTGCAGTTCCGGCTTGTAGTCAAATAAATCCAGATGCGACGGTGCGCCGACCATGTGCAGAAAGATCACATTCCGGGCGCGCGGGGCGAACGTCGCTGAATTCCTGACCCCAGAATGCCCGGCTGATTTTTCAGCGGCAGGCAGGTCGTTGCTGAGCAGCGAACTCAGCGCGATGGAACCCAGCCCCATCACCGAATGCTGCAACAAATGGCGTCGACTGAGTATTTGTAATTGCCGTTGATGTGGATGCATTGCTAGTTCCTGGTGATGGTTTCATCCAGATTGAGTAAGACATTGGCAACGGAAAACCATGCAGCCTGTTCTGCAATCGAAATGTGTGTCTGTCTGCGATCGTGGGCGATTAGTTTTTCAGCTTGCTGCTCGTCTGCAGTGAATCGTTCCAGTTCCTGTGTCCACAGGCTTTGCACCGTATCCACTTCCTCAGCCTGCGGCGTTCGAGCGACACACAATCGGAAGGCGTATGTAATCCGAGTTCGCACATCGCGGTCTGGCTGATCGGCGACAATGCGTGCTGCCAGTGACAGAGCCATTTCGACATAGGCCGGATCGTTCATCAGTGTCAGGGCCTGAAGTGGAGTATTGCTCCGCGATCGGCCGACAACACAGGATGCCCTATCCGGCGCATCGAAGTTCACGAAGCTCGGATACGGTGCACTGCGACGCCAGACAACATAGATGCCTCGGCGAAATCGATCTTCATCCGCATCAGTCTGGTAGATTGGCGCATTGCGGCCGACGTGCCTCCAGATGTTTTCCGGCTGAGGCGGATAGACCGGAGGTCCCCCCATCTTTGTGGACA
>JAGQQS010000325.1 GCA_020426105.1 Planctomycetaceae bacterium | reverse complement strand
AACCTCGGGCCACTACCCGGCGCCGCTGGCTGCACTGGATGCGATCCGGAACATGGTGGGAAAATCGCCCGCGGAAGCCTCACGTCTGGAGAGTCAGACCTTCGGAGAACTATGTGTCACGGAAATTTCAAAGAACCTGATCCATGTCTTTTATCTTGATGAGGCGTATCGTAAAAAGAAGTGGACCGAGGCGAAAACAACTCTGTCCGCGATCAGTAAGGCCGGTGTCGTCGGGGCGGGCGTCATGGGTGGCGGAATTGCTCAGCTGCTGGCTCAAAAAAATATCGTGTGTCGCATTAAGGACCTCAATTATCAGGCGCTGGCCCTCGCATTGAAGACAGCTCGGGGAGTCTATGCATATCAATTAAAGAAACGACGTCTGACAACGGGGCAGGTTGATGCGCAGATGAGTCTGATATCGCCTGCCACGACGTACACTGGTTTTCAGAACGCGGAAGTTGTGATTGAGGCCGTTGTGGAGCGAATGGACGTGAAGCAGCAGGTATTCAGGGAACTGGACAGCATCGTCCAGCCGAACGCGTGTCTGTTCACAAATACGTCTTCCCTGCCGGTGACAGAAATTGCCAGCGTGACGAACCGCCCGGAAAAGGTTTGTGGTTTTCATTTTTTCAATCCTGTCCATCGCATGCCACTGCTGGAAATCATCAGAACAGAAAAGACGAGCGAAGAAACGATCGCCACAGCCGTTTCGTTCGCGAGGCAACTGGGGAAAATGCCGATCGTGGTGGGCGACAAGGAAGGCTTTATCGTCAATCGCATTCTGCTATCGTACATGAATGAGGCCGCGTACCTGTTCGAGGAGGGTATCGAAACAAGGCAACTGGACAAGATCGCGACGGACTTTGGTATGCCGATGGGCCCGATGGAACTGGCGGACGAAGTCGGTATCGACATTGGTTGCCATGTGGCCCAGGTGCTTGAGACGGCATTTGGTGGACG
Source organism: Planctomycetaceae bacterium (assembly GCA_020426105.1). Taxonomy (GTDB): domain Bacteria; phylum Planctomycetota; class Planctomycetia; order Planctomycetales; family Planctomycetaceae; genus SXXK01. The sequence goes on along the minus strand of JAGQQS010000325.1, from coordinate 2,404 downwards.
GCTGAAAGTCGCCGGGATTCTGCAAAAAGTGTTCGAATCCGGGATGCTCGGCAAAAAAACGGGAAGTGGCTTCTATGTGCATCAGGGCAAGCAAAAGGCAGTCAACAACAAAGTACTGCGGTTGCGTGGCTCTGCTCTGTACACGCTGGACGATGACACCGCCTGTAAGCGGCTGATCTACGTGATGATCAACGAAGCGAGTCGATGCCTCGAAGAGAACGTAGCAGACAGTGCCGGAACAATTGATGTTGGGATGATCTATGGAACCGGCTTTCCGCCGTTTCGCGGCGGGCTGCTTAAGTATGCCGATTCTGTCGGTTCAAAGAAAATTGTCGAAGAGCTGAAAAATTTTCAGACGAAGTTTGATCCGCAGCGTTTCGAGCCGTCACGGCTTCTTCTGGAAATGGCGGACAGCGGAGCCTGTTTTTACGATCAACAAACGGGAGTAGTCGTGTCATGAGTTTGTATGACAAAAGTATTGGCAAAGAAGCGCGGGCATCTCTTGAATTCGCGGAGGACTCCCGTGAGACGGAATGGCTTCACCCGAGCTATTCGGCCATGCTGTATCAGGGTGAAGTGAAATGGGAACTGCTGCACCCGTTTCCACGACAGACGTCCGAAGATAAACAGATCGGCGATGAGTTCCTTGCGAAGCTCCGGGAATTCCTGGAAAAGCATTATGACGCCGATGAGGTCGATAAGACGGGTGAAATACCGGAGAACGTACTCAGGGGACTCGCTGATCTCGGATGTTTTGCGATGAAAATCCCGAAACAATACGACGGACTGGGTCTGAGTCAGGTCAATTACAATCGAGCACTGCATCTTACCGGTAGTTATTGTGGCAACCTGACGGCGTTATTGTCCGCGCATCAGAGTATCGGTGTTCCGCAGCCGCTATTAATGTTCGGGACAACAGAACAGAAGAACACGTTTCTCCCCCGGTTTCGTAAAGGGGCGATTTCCGCATTTGCCCTAACGGAAGCCAACGCGGGATCTGATCCGCGAGCCATGACGACGGCCGCAGTGCCGACCGAAGACGGCTCCCACTACATCATCAACGGAGAGAAACTCTGGTGTACTAACGGAACGAAGGCAGACATCATCGTGGTGATGGCCGTGACGCCGCCGAAAATAGTACACGGCAAGGAGCGTAAAAAAATCACGGCGTTCCTCGTTGAAATGAACACGCCTGGCGTTGAAGTGCTGCACCGCTGTCGATTCATGGGCCTGAAGGCACTGTACAACGGTGTCATTCGATTTACCGATGTAAAGATCCCGAAGGAAAATATGATTCTGGGTGAAGGCGACGGGTTGCGTCTGGCCCTCAAGACGTTGAATACGGGGCGGCTTTCGATTCCTGCCGGCGTGACCGGCAACAGCAAATGGTGCATGCAGGTCAATCGCAAATGGAGCAACGAACGTGTTCAGTGGGGCCATCCAATCGGTGAACACGAAACGATTGCCGGCAAGCAGGCAAAGATCGCGTCTGATACGTTCGCCATGGATGCTGTGTGGAAACTGGCGTCATCCATGGCCGACGATAAACATTTCGACATTCGCCTTGAAGCGGCCGTGGCCAAGTTGTTCAACACCGAGGCGCATTATGCGATTCTGCAGCAGACTCTGCAGATCCGCGGCGGACGGGGGTTTGAGACGGCCGAGTCTCTGCGTGAACGCGGAGAAGAGGGCATCGCGATCGAGCGTGCGTTGCGGGACTCGCGAGTGAACCTGATCTTTGAAGGCTCATCGGAGATTATGCATCTGTTCATCGCACGTGAGGCGCTCGATTTTCATCTGCAACATATAGGTGCCCTTTTCGCGCCTGGTCTTTCCCTGGGCGGTAAAATTACCGCGCTCCTGAAAATGATCAAAGTTTACGCGGCGTGGTATCCCAAACTTTGGATCCCCGTTTTATCGTCCGCCCGGTTTGGAATGGCCGATCCGCTGAATCGACACATGAAAAGTGTCGCGCAGCTCGCAAAAAAAATGGCCCGGACGCTCTTTCATAAAATGGCCATTCACCAGAAGAAGATGGCGGAGAAACAGCTGCTGATCAATCGGTTCGTGCAGATCGGTACGGAACTGTTCATCATGTCGGCTGCGTGCTCCTATGCAGACAGTCTGAAGACAAATGGACTTGAAGGCAAAAACGCGGTTGAACTGGCGGACTATTACTGCAGAGAAGCAAAGCTGCGCATCGATAAACTTTTCAGGGACATTCGCTCCAACAATGACAAGGCGACACTGAAACTCAACAAGCGATTTATGCAGGGTGAGTTTGAGTGGCTTGAAGATGAAATCATCGGTGGTTGAGTGGATCACGCCTCAGAAGGCCGGGCAGGAATTGATAGTCCAATTCCTCGTGCGAGCCCAGCGCACGATTGCTTCATCAAAATAAGAA